>JADYZS010000409.1 GCA_020853075.1 Anaerolineae bacterium
GCCTTCTACTTCTCCGAGCGATACGGAGTTGACCTGTTAGGCAAGTCGGATCGCCATATTGCTCATCTCCCTGTCACGGATGAAGGAGCAAAGGCCGGACACAACAAGTTTGACTTCGCTTACTCCTTAGGTGTGTTAAAACCAGATCTGGTAATAGCCGATTTTAGGTTGCCTGAGACGGAAGATAAAAAAGAGTGGGCAACGATGGATGAGGAAGCTTTTGACAGTTCGCTGTATCATGATCGTGTGTTTCGTGAACACTGTTTACCCTATCCGGTTAGCGTTGAAAGTTGGAACACGATTTTTATATGTGACTGGTCGGCGGAGATGGACAAGAGAGAAAATCGGTGGGAGTTACAGTTTGGAACGTTCAATCACGGTAGTTTTGTCCCCAGCATCCGGCATCCCTTGCCGGCAGCTTAGACGAGCCTATGCCAACCAGCCAGTCTATCTACTTGCAAAAATATCGTAATAAGGCAGCATGGGCTATCGTTATCTTGGGTATCTTGATTCGTTTGCCGTTGCTCCCCCTCCCATTAACCTACGGTTCCGATACTTGGCGGCAGGCTGATACAGCCTCAATCGCTCACCATTTTGGGGTCAATGGCTTCAAGATACTCTATCCCCAAATCAATTGGGGTGGCAATGGCCCTGGATACGTCGAAGCCGAGTTTCAGCTCTATACGTTCATCGTGGCGCTTTTCTACGGCGCATTTGGTGAGGCACTGTGGCTCGGTCGTCTCGTATCTTTACTTTTTACGATACCAACCTTCATCCTGTTCTATTTGTGGGCACGCCGAGTCGTAGGAACGCGCCCATCGCTCTTGGCGCTGGCCTTTTTCGTCATTTCACCGCTCCTTATTCGTTATAGCGTTGCCTATATGCCAGAAGCCACCGTCATCTTTTTTTACGTGGCGGCGCTCTATTTTTTTCAAAAATGGATGGACGAGCAGCATAAGTTATCACTCTTTCTGGCGTCGGTAAGCACTTCGTTAGCAATTCTGATCAAACCCTCCTCAATCCATATCGGTCTCCTCTTCGCCCTGCTTGCGATCCAGCAATATGGTGGGGCGTTAGCCAAACGCAGGGTTGTCTGGCTGGCAGTTGTCGTTAGCCTCTTACCTGGGATATTATGGTACTGGCACGCCCGAAATCTCTATTTAGAATACGGCAATACCTTCGGCGTTCTTTCCGGTGGTGACAGCAAGTTCGGCAGCCTTAGTTATTGGTTATCGCCCAGTTTCTATTTATCGGTGGCAGAACTGGAGGGGAAATGGGTCTTTTCTGGTACAGGAGTGCTCCTCTTTACTATCGGCCTGATCGTCGCATTCAAAAGACGCCAACTTTTACCTCTATTCGGTATCATCACAATCGGCTTCTACTACTTCATCGTAGCCCGTTACGCGCAGGCAGAATGGGGGATTCAGTACCATGTCTATGCGGTGCCGTTCGCGGCGCTCGCGATGGGCATTGGTTGCGATTGGCTCTTGACACATAAGCGTCACAGGATAGGGGCTGGAATAGCAGTAGTTTCTATCGTAGCGACAGTAGCCGGAACGGCGTATTTATATAGCCTGATGCTTAGAGCAGAAGAAACACCGCTGACAATTTGTGCCAGATGGGTAGAGACCTTAGTTCCAGAAGAAAACCGTATCATTGTCAGTACGGACTCACTCTCCTTGGACCAGGGGATTCCCAATAATTACCAGGATCCGACGATCTTCTTTTATAGCCATCGCTATGGTTGGAGCCTGCCTGCCGATTGGCACTCACCTGATAGGGTGGAAGGGTTTCGTCAGTCTGGAGCGAATTACTTTGTTATTTACAGCAAGTCGCTGTATGATGGTAGCCCACAGCTAGCCGCATACTTAGAAAGCCGATCTGAACAGGTTGGCCCCGGTGTCGCAGCGGGGTGCGGCATCTATCATTTTAAACACTAAGACACGACAAGGGAATTCTCCATTCTGAGCAACCATTCCTACACTGACATCGCTCAGATGGAGTTCACAGATTCCTACACAGGTAGATGAATAGAATGCATGGATCCGGTTGTGAACCGTCTGGACTCAGATTGATAAGAGTGTTGTTTGTCGCCTTATGGGTTGTCGCAGCCACATGGTCGCTGGGACAGGGAAACCCAACGACCACTCAGGCCCAGTCTGCGAGTGTCGTTTGGTCTGAGGCAGGGCTCCTCTCAAACCCCGAGGTGGACGCCTGGGCCCCTGTCATCGCAACGGATGTAGCGGGCAACGTGCACGTGGTTTGGAGCCAGACCATGACCGCAAACCCACCCGCTGGGGAAGGCGATACACTGTACTATACCCGCTGGGATGGGGTAAAATGGACAGAACCGATAGACGTGCTGGTGTCACCACAAGGAGCAATTGAGTGGCCTGATATGGTTATCACCCCCGACGGCATGTTGCACCTGGTGTGGGACACAAGCGGAACCGACGGCGTGTTGTTCTACGCCCGCGCCCCGGCCTGCTGTGCCGATGACTTGCACCGTTGGTCAGAGCCAGTCGCGCTCCAAGGGCCGATGCTGGGAGGAGCGTCTGCTATCCTGGCCGACCCGCAAGGGCGGATACACGTTCTATATTGCTCTCTTCGCTCCGGTTCGGTGATGTACATGCGCTCCGATGATGGAGGGAGGTCTTGGTCCGAACCCGTGGCGATTTCGGGCCTTGATCTCCGGAATGATGAGTTCACCAACTGGCCTCGGTTGGCGATGGATGATCGGGGCCGACTCCATGCAGTGTGGACGGTGATGCCGTGGCCAGGGCGCGCCGTGATGTATGCCCGCTCGGATGATGGCGGTCAATCCTGGAGAGCGCCGCAGGTTATTGATACGGCCAGCAGGTCAGATTATGCTAATAATACTTACGGCCCCATCTACATTGATGTCGCCACCCGCGGCGAAGACGAGGTGTACCTCATCTGGGACGGTGCGCCGACCGTAGAACGTAACCACACCTGGTCTGCCGACGGCGGCAAAACGTGGTCCTCACGCACGCTCCTCTTCCCTGAAATCACCGGCTCTGGCCGTTCCGGCTGGAACGATATGGTTGTTGACAGCGCAGGGACGTTACACGCCATTACCTTGGGTGGCCCTTTCCATGCCACCTGGGAAGATCCAGGCTGGTCCGCGTCATACCGGATCCCTATGCCCGCCTTGGTATCTTCCGGCGCCGAACTCGTTCGTGTGGCAATCAGCCGAGGGAACGTGCTGCACGTGGTCTGGCTCAAGAAAGATGCCCGGCCATTTACGGTGTGGTATGCGCGTGGGCAGTCGACAGCGCCGCAGTTGCCTGTGCAGCCGCTGCGCACACCAACCACCGAACCCACACGCACCCCTCTCCCTGCTCTAAGCCTCCTACCCACCCGAGCGATCCCATCGCCCACACCTTTACCCAAACAGCTCACGGCTGAGATACCACCTCGGCCACCGCTTCTAACCAACCCAACAACGGTTGCCCTTCTCGGCGCGGTGCCGGCTTTTCTCCTCATAGTCATTATCGTTGCCGTGCGGCTGAGGCAGAAACAGTGGAGATGAGGAACTAGAATCAGACTATGACGCTCCTGGCAGGTTTCAGGGAACTCTACGATTACCGCGAATTGCTCCAGACGTGGGCTTCGCGTGAGATCAAGGCGCGATACAAGCAATCGCTCTTTGGCTTCGCCTGGGCAATTTTTCAGCCCCTGGCCTTCAGCGCGATTTACGTGCTGGTTTTCTCCTACATCGTCAAAGTGCCATCGGACGGCATCCCCTATCCCATTTTCGTTTACTCAGCAATACTGCCATGGACCTTCTTTGCGCGGGCAGTCGTGGGCGGCGTACCCAGCATCGTGGCGAACATCAACCTGGTTACCAAGATCTACCTGCCACGCGCCATGTTTCCTCTGGCTGCTGTTGCCACCCACTTCGTGGACTTCCTGTGCGGCCTAGTGGTCTTCGCTGCGTTGATGGTCTATTATCGCGTCCCCTTGAACCCGACGATGGTGTTGCTACCCGTGCTGTTCCTGATCCAACTCCTTCTCATCGCCGGTGTTGTTTTGGGAGCCAGCGCGATCAACGTCTTCTATCGTGACGTTAACCAGATGACCCCACTGTTGCTACAACTCTGGATGTATGCTTGCCCCATCATCTATCCGGTCTCGCTGGTGCCGGACTGGCTGCGCCCCTGGTATCTCCTCAACCCGATGGCCGTCGTCATTGACGCCTATCGTCAAGTTGTTCTAAAAGCCCAGTTGCCCGCCTGGGATCACTTAGGGATGGCGGCGTTGATATCGGTCGCGATCTTCGTTTTGGGATACGTGACCTTTAAGCGTTTGGAGGGCCGCTTTGCCGACCTCATCTGATGCTGTGATCCGCCTGGACAACGTTTCTAAGCGGTATAGCCTGAGAGCAGGACAGGAGAGCCTGCGTAGCCTGGTGGGCGCGTGGGGTAGCCGTCTGCTGCGGCGCAACGGGAGCGATAGCGGGCAAGACCACTTCTGGGCCTTAAAGGACCTGGCTTTTGAGGTCAGAAGGGGTGAGGCATTAGGTATCATCGGCCCCAACGGCGCAGGAAAAACCACCATCTTAAAGTTGCTATCAAGGATCACCCCGCCGACCAGCGGCACAATCACCCTGGTTGGGCGATCCTCGTCGCTCCTTGAGTTAGGTGCCGGCTTTCATCCGGATCTGACAGGCCGCGAAAACATTTTCCTCAATGGCGTCATCCTGGGGCTGACGCGTCGCCAGATCAAGGAACGATTTGACCAGATCGTCGCCTTCGCAGAGTTAGAACGCTTTATTGACATGCCGGTCAAAAGGTATTCTTCGGGGATGTACGCCAGGCTGGGATTTGCCGTAGCAGCCCACGTGGACCCGGACATCATGCTCGTTGATGAAGTGCTGGCCGTCGGTGATGCGGGCTTTCAACGGAAGTGCTACGACTTCATCCACGCATTCGTGACAGGCGGTAAGACAACCGTCTTTGTCTCGCACAACCTCTACGTGATTGAGCAACTGTGCGACCGGGTGATCTGGCTTGATGGCGGCCAAATCGTCATGGCCGGCCAGCCCGGGCGAGTATTGCCCGCTTATCTGGATCACATGGATCAGAAAGCCCTCGTCTCCAAGACTACGGCAGAGTCCGTGGATGGGCACCTGCGGGTGGCACAGGTGGACTTCACAGATGCCGAAGGGAATAGGCGCGAGGCGTTCACAACCGGAGAGAGTATCACCATTAACATTAAGTACCAGGCAGAACGCCCTATCGCTAGCCCCCACTTTGTCCTCGGCGTAGTGGATGCCCAAGGCGGCCCGCCGTTGTTCTTAGCCAGCATGTTGGTGGACGGGAATGTTCCGCCGTCCATTGCCGGAGAAGGGGTGCTGAAGTGTAAGTTGGGATCGGTGCCATTGATGCCACGTGTCTATTACGTCTGGGGGGAGATTTGGGCCGCAGACCGTACGCGTATGTTGATGAAATGGCAAAGGCTAGCGAGTTTCCGAGTAAGCGGTACGGGGGAAGAGCCCCAACAAGAAGTGGGCAAGGGGAGTATCAGGCACCAACGGGTGGATGCCCCTATCCGCGTGCCTTATACGTGGGATTACTAAGGTGAGTTAGCGAGAAGAGCATGGTACAAGTGAGCGTTATTGTCCCGACCTACAACCGGGCCGACCTGATTCCCTACACGATAGATAGCGTCCTCTCGCAGACCACGTCCGATTGGGAACTGATCGTGGTGGATGACGGTTCCACCGACGACACGGCGGCGGTGGTGAAGCGCTACCAAGATCAAGATGCCAGAGTGCATTACGTACGCCAGGAGAACGCCGGGGTTTCGGCTGCCCGCAATCGGGGCGTGGCGAACTCAACGGGAGAATATCTGTGTTTCCTGGACAGCGACGATGAGTTACTGCCGCAGAAAGTCGCCCAACAGGCCGGGTATCTGGACTCCCACCAATCTATCGGACTGGTCGCCAGTGGTCACCTCCTCATAGACCGCGAGGGGCAACCTCTGGCCCAGGCCCTCCCGTGGCGATCTTATCCGAGGCTTGATCTGGCGACGTTGGCGTCAACCTGCCCTATGGTGCCGCACGCAGTGCTGCTGCGCCGGTCATGGTTTGTGCGCGTCGGGGGCTTTGCCACGAGCCTTTCCGGCGCGGCAGATCACGACCTATGGCTGCGGCTGGCCTACGCCGGGTGCACAATGGAATGGACACCAGAGATCCTCTGTCGCTATCGGCTGCACGGCAGCAACATGATCGGGGACGCGTCCAAACAGGAGCGGGATCACCTCGTCCGCCTTAACCATTTCTATTCTCAAGCCGACCTGCCGCCGGAAGTGCAGGAGGGGCGGGCCAGGGCCTATGGGCTGGCGTATCTGGCCGGTGCTGCCCGCAAGTATGGGATTGGGCAAAGCCAGGCAGCAAGCCAAAGCCTGGAAAAAGCCATCGCCCTTTTACCCGATCTCATGGAGGGCGAATATCCCTTTCTTGCTTCTGCCCTGGTGGCGTGGGCCGTGAACCCCGTCACCGGCGATCCCGCTACTTTCATGGCGCGTGTGCTGGACAATCTGCCTGATTCGGCCTCACGGCTGCGCCCCCTCAGACAACGCATGGTGTGCGAGGCGGCCATCCGCAGCGCCGTTGACGCGACTGCCGTAGGCAATGATGCGCTGGCGCGCCAATATCTGCTCAGTGCCCTGGAGAAAGAGAGGGCATTGAGCAACGATCCCGCGCTCGTGGTGGAACTGTTGGTGAATCACATCCGCGGACAGGAAGAGAAACAACAGACTGATTGCGTTGGACGGTTCTTCAACAACCTGCCGCCGGAATTGGCGAGCCTGCGCGCCTTCCGTCGCAAGGCGTTGGGGCGTCTATATATGGCGGCAGGATTTGAGGCTCATAAGACTGGGGCAGCCAGGGAGGCTGCGCGTGCTATCTGGCACGGTGTTCGACTTGATCCTACGTGGCTACGGAACCGAGGAGTGCGCTCAATCCTGTTAAGGTCCATGCTGACAATGGCAGCACGCCACTAATCCCTGGCCGCTCCCAGGTCATGTAACAGAGTCGCCTTCCGGTGGAGCCATGGCTAGAACGTACAAGAACAACAAAAGGCGTATCCTCCAGAGCCCCCTGACCCGACTGGCTCATTTGCCCTCCAACATTTACGGCCTGATCGGTCTAACCATTCTGCGTCGCGGGCGTCAGCGTATCACATAATCCTGCAACCCTCCCCGAACCATTGGGACGATGGGGGATATGCGACTTATGTCTTTCGCTGGTTAGATTTCATCGGAGAGAAGGGGCTATTGCGCGGGATCTTCTGGGGAGCGATCTATCTCCTTCCACCCCAGTATCCGCCCATGGTGATACTCACCAGCCTCGTGGGAGGGCTCCTAGGAGGCTCTCTCGTTGCCATGCGGGCCATCCATCTTGTCTGGTTTGCTCTAATGCTAGCGGCAGTCTATGGCATAGGCAAAGAACTAGGAGATGGCTGGCTTGGGGTTACATCCGTTCTGATCGTCGGGACGATGCCCCTTGTGTTCTTTTGGGCGCAGATGATCATGGGAGAGTCATCTCTGTTTGCCATCTTAGCCATTTTGTTGCTGCTATTACTGCGGTGGGGGGATAAGTTAACGCCGAGGCGGGGCGTTATCATCGGTTTCGTGATCGGGCTTGGCACGTTGACGAAACAGCACTTCCCTTTATTAGCGGTTGGCCCGCTTGGGCTGTGGGCTCTGTGGCTTGGGAAGAGATACTGGCAAGACAAAGAACAGCGAAGGAATCTTCTTTATTCCCTGTTGTTAGTTGCTGCTTCAGCGATCTTTATTGCCTCCCTATGGTATGGTAGGAACTTACAGGCCATGATGTCCTATGCAAGCCAGCCTGAAGACCTCCATCCACACACCCTTGGCCCGATGGTCTCTTGGCATACAGTGAGCACGTACTTTCGCGGTGTGCTAGAACATCTCAGTTGGCCTTCTGCTCTTCTGGTTATCTTGGGTATCTCGTGGGCTTGTTATCGTCTGCTTCGCGCGGATAGCAGACACACACCCAACGATTGGAAGGCGATAGCTCCCGCGCTGCTCTTGGTTAGTGGGGCGATTGGCGTAATCGGTGTTGTGGTGGAAAAAAATGTGAATACCAGATATTTCTCCCCTGTGCTGGTGCCATGGGGAATTCTAAGCGGCCTCGCCCTAAGGAGTGTACAGAAGCAAAGCCGGTTCGTTGGTCCTACCATTGTGTTGATAATTCTCGTGCTTCAGGTGGTTTCCTGGTGGAACTTGAGTTTTGGCCCTGTTCTACCCGACACGCTAGGGGTGTCTCCGCAAGATTCGTTCATGAGACCTGTGGACATAGACCCGCTTCCCCAAGCCATCCGCGTTCTGGAAACTCATCTGGAACCATCAGACGAAGCAAAGATCTGGTTGGTCGGTGGTACTGATCGTTTCAATCCCCCCATGGTGACTGCAATGATTATGGAACACGGATATAGTTGGCAAGCCCAGGAATTGTACCAATATGATGAGTCTGACCTAGAAGCAGTCCTGGATCGCCTCAGGCAAGGGGAGTGGATCGTCGTCCATGAAACGACGCAACCGGCAGGATCGCGCATCCTGACCAAGTTTGACGCCAACGTTCGGCAACATCTACAGGCCAACCCCAACTTCTTTGACCTGGTTTCCCATTTAGAATCAGCTCGCGCCCAGAACCAGATTTGGATATACAAAGTCCGTCGTGATAAATAAGAGGCTGAGAGAGCAGCCGATATGGGGAACAGCCTCAGAAGCCAGCGGTGATAGAATTCATGCCCAGAGTCAGCGCCATCATTCCCACTTACAATTGTGCAGAGTACATCGTTGAGGCCATAGAGAGTATCCTGGCACAGACCTATCAAGATCTGGAGATCATCGTCATAGACGATGGCTCCACAGACAACACGCGCCAGTTGCTGGCGCCATACCAGGACCGCATCATCTATCTCTACCAGGAGAATCAGGGCGAATCGGTCGCGCGCAACCGGGGCATCCGCTTGGCGAGGGGCGAATACGTGGCCTTCCTTGATGCCGACGACTGGTGGGTCCCTACTAAGTTGGAACGGCAGGTAGCGATATTAGACGCTCAACCCGCCGCCGTATTGGCCTATTCCTACAGTTTCGCCGTTGACCGCGACGGAAAGCCCGTTGAATTCCGGGGTAGCAACCGTCTCGGCCAGGGCGAAGCAGGGCTATTCTCTGTCTTTGAGCGGCTTGTATTCACCAACTTTATCGCGAACGTGAACACGGTGACCGTGCGTAGATCCGCGCTATGGCAGACGAACTTGTTTGATCCGGCGATCCGCTGGGGCGAAGATTGGGATCTCTGGCTACAACTGGCTCTGAAAGGTCCCTTTGTCTTTGTTCCCGAATCATTGGCCTGCTACCGGATGCGCAAGCCCAGCCGGCGTTTGCAGATTGAGGCTTCTGACGAGTTTGTGCGTCAAAGCGAAACGATTCTCCGCAAAACCTTCGCTGCATTGCCCGAGGACCAGACCGATCTGTTACGTCTGCAACCTCAAGCATTCGGCGCGCTCTATCACAGATCGGCTATGTACAATTTTGAGCTGGCGAACGTGGATCGGGGGGCACACTACGTCGAGCAGGCGGTGCAGGCCGACCCTGATCTGGTCAAAGACGGGAGCACGTTTGCCAGGCACATCGCGGATGAGGGCTTCCGTATTGCCCACGAGAAAGGCGATCTGAACGAAGGCGTAGCCTTTGTTCGGCGAGTTTTTGATCACCTGCCACCGGAGGCAGCGAATCTGCGAGTCTATCGTGCCGATGCCCTGTCGGGGATCTACGCGACGGCTGCTTTCTCACAGTTTGAGCAAGGCAACCGGCGGGCCACGTTGCAGCACGTCATCCGGTCTATACGTTATCATCCATCCGGCACGCGGCGCGGGCTTCTCTCCATCGGGGCGCAAGCCTTGATCGGCGGCAAACCGTGGGCCAGGTTGCGCCGCCCACACCGCACAGGCAACGCTACATGAAAGTCGCGATGCTGCCCCGTTCTCCCTGGTGGCGAGAGAACCCCTATCTTGATCTATTAGAGACCGGTCTGAAACAACTGAGCGTTGTCACGGCAGATGACCCCAACGATGGCCTGAGTTGGCGTTGGCTGCTGCAACAGCGCAGCGTGGTGGACGTCCTGCACTTACAATGGGTGCAATACCATTACAACCGTGACACCGCCCCGCGTAGCGTGTGGGCCCTGTCCCTATTCACAGCCAAGCTCATCCTTGCGCGGCTCCTAGGCTACCGCCTCGTATGGACACTACACAACTTACAGCCCCACGAGCATCGCCATCCTCAGGTTGATCGGGCCGCCTGGCGCATCCTGGCCTTGCTGGTTCACCGGGTTATAGTCCATTGTGAAGAGACAGGCCGCCAACTGAGTCTGCGCTTCGGACGACGGCAGGGCGTGTACGTTCTCCCGCACCCTAACTACGCTGGTGTCTATCCGCCTCCGCCAAGCCAGGAAGACGCGCGGCGACAATTGGGGTTTAACCAGAAGCATCTGATCTTCCTGTGTTTCGGGATCGTGCGGCCCTACAAGGGCTTTCAGGAAGCCATCGCCGCGTTCAAGGAGGTCACCGATGCCGACGCCAGGCTGGTCATCGCCGGCCGTCCGATCAATGAGGCGATAGCCCAGGAGATCAAGGCCCTGGCACAGGACGATAGACGAATCGTGACCGTACTGCACTCCATCCCTAACAACGATCTACCGACCTTCTTTTCTGCCGCCGACGTGGTGGTTCTGCCGTTCCGCACGATCACGACCTCCGGTTCGGCGATCCTGGCGATGTCCCTGGCGCGACCTGTCATTGCCCCTGCTCTCGGCTGCCTGCCGGAGTTGATCACCGAAGAGAGCGGTGTTCTGTACGATCCTGACGACCCTGAATCGTTAGCGCAGGCTATGAGACACTGCCGCAGGCTGGACTTGAAAACGATGGGCTGCGCGGCCTACGAACGGGTAGCGCCCTTCACACCGGCAGAGGTGGCAGCACAGCATCTTAAGGTCTATCAGGTGAAGTCATCATAATGGGATTGAGACGCGTTCTGCGGCAGATAATTCCCGGTCCGGTGCGACGCACGGGCTGGCGTGGCTACTACTACGCCCGCTATGGCTTGTGGAAAGTAATGACAGAGGTACGGACGTTGGAAAGGGTAGTGGCCCTCACCTTTGACGACGGCCCCAACCCCGATCACACACCGCCGATTCTTGATATACTGGCTCACTATCAGGTCAAGGCGACGTTCTTTCTTATCGGTCGCGCCGTCGTCTCACACCCGGAAGTGGCTCGTGAAATCGTGGGGAGAGGCCACACGGTAGGTAACCATACCTTTACGCACCGGCGCCTGGTCAATTGTCATCCGGTGGTTGTAGCGAGGGAACTTTCCCAGTGCAGGAAGGCGATGCAAGAGATCACCGGCGTCAGACCGATATTCATGCGGCCTCCTTTCGGGGCCTACGATCCCATCTCATATTTGGTGGCGCGGATGATGGGATATGCCATTGCACACTGGTCGGTTTCGGGGGAAGATTGGCAAGGGGATCCCGCGCCAGTGGTGGCCGACCGCATCCTGGCAGACGTGCGGCCCGGCGGCATCATTTTGCTTCACGATGGCTGGGGGCCAGAACACCAACAAACGGAATGGCAGCCCAAACATGGCCTCCTCAAGGACC
>JADYZS010000410.1 GCA_020853075.1 Anaerolineae bacterium
CGACTCGCGGATACTGAAACTCCCAAGTCCACGATAATAGCCTCCCGTTGAGGTAGCCCTCAATCCCTACGATCCGACTCGCGGATACTGAAACACAAGCCGTGAGTCTCCATGACGAGGCTCTGTTACAGCCCTCAATCCCTACGATCCGACTAGCGGATGTGGCGGACCGCCTTCCTGAACTGATGCCCATACGTCTCAATTCGGGCGCGCGAACAGGCTCTATCTGTGGTACAATGGGGAGGAGAGAGGCGGCGTTCTCTGAGCGAGAGGAGGTAGGGTATGGCGGGCTATATATCCCTGGTGCAGTTCACGTCCCAGGGTGAGACAACGGTCAAAGATCTGCCAAAGCGGATTGATGCGGTGAAGAAAACAGCAGCGGGGATGGGCGTCAACACGGTCGGCGTCTGGCTGACGATGGGGCAGTACGACCTGGTCGCCATCTTTGACGCCCCCAGCGACCACGTCATGGGCACGCTGCTGATGGCCCTGGCAGGCAAGGGGAACGGCAGCAGCGAGACGATGCGGGCCTTCAGCGAGGATGAGATTCGCACCCTCGTTTCCAAGATGTAATAACGCAACCGTGGAGAGATGCCGCCTCTCCTTCAAGATAGAAGAGTTTTACCGCAGAGAGCACAGAGATTAAGTGTTATCTCTGCGCTCTCCGCGACCTCTGCGGTGCATTTTCATTACGTCGTGGCGCTGCGCCGCTACAGCCGCCCGCCCATCATCAGCGCCAGCAACGCCTTCTGGACGTGCAGCCGGTTCTCGGCCTGGTCGTAGATGACCGATTGCGGCCCGTCAATCACCGCGTCCTCCACCTCGTGGCCGCGATCCACCGGCATACAGTGCATATAGACGGCGTGCTTCCTCGCCAACTTCACGCGCGCGGCGGTGGCGCACCAGCCCGTGTTGCGGGCAGCCATCTCCTCTACCTCTTTCACTTCCTCTGTCACCGTGATCGGCCCCCAACTCTTGGGATAGAGAATATCGGCATCCTGGAAGGCCGCGTTCATATCGTAGAGGATCTCAAACTTCGTGCCCGCGGCTTCCGCATTGCGCTTGGCTGCCTCCAGCGCGCGCGGCATCAACTCGTAGCCCGGCGGGTATGCCAGCGTCACGTCCATGCCGAAGCGGGGCATCAGCATGACAAGGGATTGCGGCACGGAAAGGGGACGCACGTACTTGGGCGCGTGGGTCCACGAGATGACGAACTTGCGCCCGTGCAGGTCTCGCCCGAACTTCTCCATGATCGTCATCAGGTCGGCCATCGCCTGGCAGGGATGGTCAAAGTCGTCCTGCATGTTGACGATGGGGATGCTGGCATGGTGGGCCATCTCGTACAGGTATTTCTGGCCGATGTTCGTGCGGCACTCGCGGATGCCGATGGCGTGGCCGTAGCGAGAGAGGACCATGCCGGTGTCCTTCGCATTCTCGCCGTGGCCAATCTGCGTCACCTGGGGCATCAGGTAGATGGCATGGCCGCCCAGTTGCGTCATGCCGGTCTCAAAGGAGTTGCGGGTGCGGGTAGATTCGCCGAAAAAGAGCATGTAGAGAGTCTTGGCCCGCAAGATGTGGTCGTGGGGGATGCCCATAGCGAAGTCGCTCTTGAGGCGAAAGGCCAAATCCAGCGCCGTATCCAGGTCTTCCTTAGACCAGTCTTCCGTGGTAATGAAATCTTTGCCGAGAAGCCGCGTATTCAAGGGAACCTCCATCGTGGGGAAGAGATAACGGGGGGCATTATAGCATCGCTGGCCGCGCGAGGCAATTGTTAAACCACGGAGCACGGAGGAGGTGATTAACCACAAAGGCACAAAGACACGAAGAGGCTGTCTGAGAAGTCTGGGAACAGGTCGCCATCGGATAAAATCCGACGGCTGATTTATGCAAGAAACCCGCTTTGCGGGTTTTCTTACCCGTTAGCCGTCGGTTTCTAACCGATGGCGGGGCTTTGTGTCTCCGTGGTTTCGTCTCACATCGTGCCAAGATGAACAAACTGTCATCTTCTAGAGGCCCTTTTGTCATCTAATTTTCATCTTGCCGTGCTATGCTCTCCCCAGAGCCTGGGGGGCGCGGCTCCGGAGGTGCACGATGATGCGGAAAAGGTACGTGGCGTTCGGCCTTCTGGCGATGACGATCCTGGCCCTGCTGTGGGCATCTATGCTGGCGAAGCGGCCGGCGTTGGCCGCAGTCCAGAGCCCGACGCTCGTGCTCTCCACGATGTGGGAGGGCTTGACGACATCCACCCTCCCCGCCACGCCGGTGACGCTCACCCAACGCCTGCACGACCAGGTCAACCCGGCCATCGCCTTCAACACCCAGGGCGACGAGTTCTTCGTCGTCTGGGCCGACGCCAGTTACGGCGTGAACTGGAGTCTGCGCGGCTATCGCCTCTCCGCCTGGGCCCACCTGATCGGCTCCGACTTCCCGATCGTCAATACTGCGGTCCTGGCTACGCGGATTGCGCCCTATCCCCGCGTCGCCTGGAACACGACGGACAACGAATACCTGGTCGTCTGGAAGGACTATGACCAACACAGCGTCATCTATGGGCAGCGGCTGAGCGCGGCCGGCGCGCCCATCGGCGGCAGACTGCAACTGACGGCCACAGGCATTGACATCAATTACAGCCAGCAGATGGTCAAGATCGGCCTGGCCTACAACCCCGACGACAACGAATATCTCCTGGCCTGGGCCGACCTGCGCTATGGTCCCAGAATCTATCTGCAACGGCTGGATCGCCTGGGCCAGCGCATCGGCGGCGAATTCGCCGCCTGCCGCGATTGTGGCACCACCTCTGAACGAAACCCCGTGGTGGTTTATAACACTGTCGCTAAGGAGTATTTCCTGGTCTGGCAAGCGCTGATCCTTAGCAGCATAGACATCATCGGCCAGCGTGTCTCCCGCACCGGCTCACCCCTCACACGGGGTATCCAGATCGCCATTGCGGAGAGGACGCAGACACTCCCCGAAGTTGCCTTTAACCCCATAGATAACGAGTACGTCGTCGTCTGGCGCGACGGGCGCGATACCTTCCTGGGCCGCAGCGTGTGGGGCCGTACCCTCCGCGCGGACGGCACGCCTCTCACCGACCCCGCGCCGATGACCACTTTCAAGTCCGACCAGAGGAACCCGGTCGTCGCCTGGCACGGCGGGAATATCCCCGGCTACCTGCTCCTTTGGGGCGATACGCGCGAATACGGCGGCACGGAAACGACCCAAAGTTCCGACCTGATGGCCCGCTGGCTGGATGCTTCCGGCATCCCCTACGGGCCCGACCTCCTGGTGAGTCGCGGCTACGGGGCCGACAAAGCCAGCCTCCTTTATTCGGAGAAGTGGGCGCGCTATCTCATGGCCTGGCAGGATGGGCGCGACGACGCGGGCAACCCGCCGCCGTGGGATTACAACGTCTATGCCGCGCGCTACATCATGGGCACGGGGCCCGCGCCGACCAGTACCCCGACGCCGACCGCGATCCCCACCGAAACGGCTACGCCGACTCCCACAGCGACCATGACGCCGTGGGATGCTGGCACGAGTACGCCCACAGCAACGCCAACTCATTCGCCGACGCTGACCGGCGCGCCAACCGACACTCCAACCGTCACGCAGACCGTGACCTCAACCCCGACGGAGACGCGCCAGACGTTCCGGCAATTCCTGCCACTGGTTCTGAGATAGTCACAAGCAGATACAAGAAACCCGCCTCGCGGGTTTCTAGCCGATGGCCGGGTCCTCCGGCTCCCCCAATGAGTGGGACACTTTTACAGGGTGAGCATGGGCCTTCGGCTTGAGCGTCTTTGTCCTGACCAGGTGTACCGTGACCGCGGTGGCAATCGCCACCAGAATCAGCCTGCCCCACCAGGGCGTCACCGCGTAGAACACCGTGAAGCCAATCGTGGCCCACAGGGCTGCCAGCGTCAGGACCTTCTCCCGCAGCGGTATGCCGTGCCCTTCGCGATAGTTCCTGATGTATGCGCCAAACCAGCGGTTGTGCAGCAGCCAGTGGTGAAACCTTTCCGAGCCGCGTGCATAGCAAAACGCGGCCAACAGCAGGAAGGGTGTCGTGGGTAACACGGGCAAAAACATCCCCAGGACAGCCAATGCTACGGAGAGGGTCCCCGCGGCAACCCAGAAGAATCTGATAAGGTTGTCCATTTTTCTTAGCCTACAATGGTCTTGCCCCGGCGAGATCAGTCGTTTTGTCCATCCAGATAATAATACCACAACATGCGCGCGGCTACCGCCCGCCATGGCTGCCATCCCTGGCCGATGACGGCCAGTTCGTCAGAAGATGGACGGTGGGGCAATCGCTTGACGCGCTGCACCGCCACGGCCAACGCCAGGTCACCGCTGGGCCAGACGTCGGGCCTGAGGAGCGCCATCAGCAGGTAGATGTCTGCCGTCCACGGCCCGATCCCTTTCAGACGCAACAAGGCCGCGCGCGCCGGTTCGTCGTCCAGCCGATGCAATGCGTCCAGGTCAAAAGTCCCTTGTACGAGCGCCTGCGCCAGGTGGCGGCTGTACGCGCTCTTCTGGCGGCTGAAACCGATGGCCTTGAGCGTCCCATCGTCAAATGCCAGGAACCGCTGCGGCGTCAGCGGGGAGGCGGCGGCCAGGAGCCGGACGAAAGCCGCCCGCGCCGAGGCCAACGATACCTGCTGCTCCAGGATGATGTGGATGAGGGTGGGGAAGCCCGGTTCGCGCGCCCAGAGGGGCGGAGGGCCCAGATCATGCAGGATGCGGGCCAGATCGGCATCCCTCTCTGCCAGGACGCGCGCCGCCTCCGCCAGGGTTGCCTCGGTGAGCGCGCCAGGAGGCACGGGCCCCCCTGCGCTTTCTACCACGGGCGGCCCCAGGTCAGGCAGACTCGCTTGCGCCGACGGTGGCGAGGACGGTGATCGGATCGCCCACGCGGATCGTGCCGCCGGTGACGACCTTCGCCATGACGCCGATAGGCCCAAGACCCTGTATGCTGATCCCCTGCGCGGCCTCCAACCGCTCGCAGCCTGTGCGCGTCTTCGTGATCTCTATGCGCGCCTCGCTCCCCAACTGCAAGCAGACGCCCGGCGCCAGGCTCTCCACCGCCAGGCCGGAGACGATGATCTGCTCGCCGAACTGGCCGGGTTCGGTCCTGTAGCCGATCGGTTCCAGTCGCTGCAACCACTCGCGGGAGAGGAGGTTGAGTTGGCGCGTGGGGTTGTGTCCTGCTTTCTGATCTCCCGCGATGCCGTGCCCGGCGACGAGGCGGGCCTGCTCGGACGGCACGCGGTTATAGTCTTTGAGCCGGTCGGCATATTCCTGTCCTAGCGGCTGATAGACGATGCTGTAGATAGTGGGCATGACTCTTGTCTCCTGGCTGTTGGTGTTTATGAACCTATCCGGAAAATACGAAAGTTTTGATTTCCGGTCAGCGAATTGACTGCATCATAGTGGATGGCCCTCACCCTCCCCTACCCCTCCCTCTCCCAAACATAGGAGAGGGAGGGGAGGCCCCGCTGGATTTTCCCCCCTCTCCTGTATTCGGGAGAGGGGGTAGGGGGTGAGGGCCGCTAATCCGTCGCTTGCACCTCGTCGGCGCCGTGTATACCATGCTGTAACTCTACGGTGCAAGCCGACAGGCTACGACGAAGGCATCCGCTGACGCTTATCCACTGTCCTCTCTGAATGCTGCCTGCGTCGTATCTCTGAGGGTGATGCAACTTCCAGGAATCCCTCTACGGCTTCAACCAGGTTCAGTCGCGCTTCTTCTATTATGGTGTTGCCCTGGCTTACAACATCCAGTTCTTGACAGGTGGCTACGTAGCCATCCCCTTCTCGTTCTATCACAGCGGTCAATTGCAGTACCTTGCTCATGTTACCTTCTGTTACGATTTCCCTGACGCCTGCGCCATTTCAGCCTCTTCCATCCAGGCGGGCTTCAGGCCGTAATAGAGAACGTCGGGATCAATGTCTGCGCCGTTGTCCCAGGCGATGGTATTGCCTTGTACCTTCATGGCGCGAAACACAGCGAGATCCTTCCGTATCAGTTCAAAGATGGGGCCGCGCAGGTACGGCTCCAGATCAATCTCCTTTTTCGTACCATTCTCAAAGGTGACAAGCACCTTGTTGATGCGCAGCAAAATGTGGTCGTTCAATTCAATGCCCGTCGCTCGCTCGCTGGGGGCGAAAGACACGTACAGGGTATCACTCACACTGTCGTAGTTGATGGTTCGTTCGGTCATCATAATTGTAGAGGCGCGCTACCTCACCAGCGCGGCCTCCAACGCTTCATCCAACGAGCGCGCGCCGACCAGTCCCAGCCCATCCGGCCCCTGCGCCTGCCGTGCCGCCCCGCGCGGCACCAGGCAACGCTTGAACCCCAACTTGGCCGCTTCGTTCAACCGCTTGGCGAGTTGGCCCACCGCCCGCAGTTCCCCGCTCAGCCCGATCTCGCCGACGATTGCCAGGTCGGCCATCACTGGCACGTTCTTGAAACTGGAGGCGATGGCAATCGCCACCGCCAGGTCGGCAGCCGGCTCGCTCACCTTGAGCCCGCCGACCACGTTGACGAAGATGTCCTGATCCGACAGGCGCAGCCCCAGCCGTTTGGAGAGGACGGCGACCAGCAGGAGGAGCCGGTTGAAATCCACACCGTTGGCCGTGCGCCGGGAGATGGCGAAACTGGTGGTAGAGGAGAGAGCCTGGATCTCCACCAGGAGCGGGCGCGTCCCTTCCAACGTGACGGCGATGGCGCTCCCTGCCGCGTTGGGGAGCCGCTCGGCCAGGAACGCCTCGGACGGGTTCAGCACCTCGCGCAGGCCCCCTTCGCCCATCTCAAAGACGCCAACCTCGTTGGTGGAGCCGAAGCGGTTCTTGACGCTGCGCAGAAGGCGATAACTCTGGAAGCGCTCGCCTTCCAGGTAGAGCACCGTGTCCACGATGTGTTCCAGCACCCTCGGCCCGGCGATGGCTCCCGTCTTGGTGACGTGGCCGACGAGGAAGACGGGCGAGTTGTTGGACTTGGCGAAGCGCAGGAGTTGCGACGCGCACTCCCGCACCTGGCCGACGCTCCCCGCCGCGCCGGTCAGTTCCTCGGTATAAACCGATTGGATGGAGTCCACGATGGTCAATCGGGGATGCAGGTGCTCCATCTGAGCCAGGACCTGCTCCAGGCTGACCTCGGCCAGGACGTAGAGGCTGGCATCGGCGACGCCCAGACGGTCGGCCCGCAATTTGACCTGTTGGGCCGACTCCTCACCGGATACGTAGAGGATAGGCTTGCCGTCGCGTGCCAGGAACGACGCCATCTGCAGGAGCAGGGTGGACTTGCCGATGCCGGGGTCGCCACCGACCAAGACGACGGAGCCGGGGACGATGCCGCCGCCGAGGACGCGGCTCAGTTCCGGCAAGGGGAGCGGGATGCGGGCAAAGCCGTCGGACGCGATAGCCGGGAGTGGCTGGGCAGCGCTGGTGGGGACGAGGGCCGCGCGGGCTGCGCTCTTGGATGGCTCCGCGACGACGGTCTCCACCAACGTATTCCACTCGCCGCAGTCGGGGCAGCGGCCAGCCCATTTCATCTGCGCCGAGCCGCAATTCTGACAAACGTACTGGGTTCGTGTCTTCGCCATGCCGCTATTATATCACAGAACTATTGTTCCAAAAAGGCATCCGGATAACCGGCCTCACCTGCGAAGCCCCGGCCAGCCGCCCGACGTTCTATTGGCTTCCGCTCCTTCTCGTGTATAATGGGAAGCAAATCTTTTTGGCGCGCTCTTCCATCGCGCAGTATGTCTCAGGGAGAAACTCATCATGTCGTGGAATGGCACACGCGCCCTGGTCACTGGCGGCGCGGGCTTCGTCGGCTCGCACCTGGTGGATGCGCTCCTGGCCGCGGGCGCGCGGGTGACGGTGCTGGATAACCTGAGCGCGGGGCGGTTGGCGAACTTGCGTCACATGGCCGACCACATCACCTTCATTGAGGGCGACGTGCGGGATGAAGCGACGGCCGTAAGCGCGGTGCGCGGTCAGGAATACGTCTTTCACCTGGCCGCCAATGCCGACGTGCCCCAGTCGGTCAAAGACCCGCGCACCGACTTTGAGAGCAACGCGCTGGGGAGTTACCACGTCTGGCGCGCGTGCCTGGCGGCGGGCGTCGCCCGCGTGGTCTTCTCCTCATCTGCCGCGGTCTATGGCGAGCCGCTGCGCCGCCCGATGGACGAGGAGCATCCTTTGCGTCCCATCTCCCCCTACGGAGCCTCCAAAGTGGCAGGCGAGATACTCGGCTTTGCCTATTACCATACCTACGGCCTCCCCTTTACAGCGATGCGCATCTTCAACGCCTACGGCGAACGGCTGGGCCGCTACGTCATCTACGACCTGCTGGCGAAGTTGGAGCGTTCGCCCGACGACCTGGAGGTGTTGGGCGATGGGCGGCAGGTGCGCGATTACTGCTACGTGGCCGATACCTGCCGCGCGTTCCTGGACGCGGCACAATGCGAGGGCGCGTTGGGCCAGGCCATCAACGTCGCGGGCGGCCACCCCCTCACCATCGCCGACCTGGTCGCGCTCCTGCTGCGTCTGCTGCGACTGGAAGGCCGCACCCACGTCCACTACACTGGCTCAAGTTGGCAGGGCGACATCAAGGCCCTCCATGCGGACACGGGCAAGGCACAACGACTCCTCGGCTTCACTCCCCAGGTTCCTATGGAGGAGGGGCTGAGCCGCGTCATTGCCTGGCTGCGGCGGGAGCGCGGCTGGACCTTCGGCGGACAACTATGACTCGTCGGGGCCCTTCTCCCGACAAACCACTCCTCGCCATCCTGGCCGTGGCCGCGGCGCTGCGGTTCTACGGCCTCGGCGCGAGCAGCCTGTGGACCGACGAGGCGCGCGTCGCCATCCAATCTCTGCGCCCCGTGTCCGAGATATTGGCGCGCTGGCCCGGCGGGCTGGAGCCGCCTGCCAGTTACCTCTTGACGCACTTTATTCTTCTATTCACCGATAGCGAAGCCGCCTTGCGCCTTCCCTCCGCCCTGGCGAGCCTGGTTACCATCTGGCTGACCTACCGCCTGGGCCTCCTTCTCTTCTCGCGCCAAGTGGGTTTGTTGGCCGCGGCCCTTCTTGCCGTCTCGCCGCTTGAAATCCGCTACGCGCAGGAGGCCCGCTACTACACCCTCTTCTCAGCCCTCTCCCTCCTCTCAATGCTCTCGTTCTACTCAATTCTCTCGCGGCGGCGCGGCTGGCTTGGCTATATCGGCTGGACGGCGCTGGCAGGCTGGACGCAACTTTTTGCCGGGGCGGTGCTGGCGACGCAGGTTGTCATGGTCGGCATCCTGGCCCTTGCGCAACGCCTCTCTGGGCGGGATCGCCTGGCGACCGGCCCGATAGACCGCGCGCTCCTGGTGCGGTTCATCGTGGCCTGGTGTCTTCTGGCCGCGCTCTTCCTGGCCTGGTACGGGCCGGTGCTCTGGGAGCGAGCAGGAGCGGCACCTGCTCCCCCCGCGACAGGAGTATCGCCCATCAAGATGGGCGCGGGCGACGCCTCGCCAGGGTTTGGCCTTTCTACTATCGTTTGGGACGTCTATTACCGCACCTTCAAGTGGTTCGCCGTACCTTCGCCGCTGGTGGATTCCCGGTACATGACCCTCGTCGGCATCCCCCCCGCCGCGCAATGGCCCTTTCGCGCCGCGGGCGCGCTGGTGCTGATCGGGCTGGTCGGCTCCTGGCGCGCCCACCGGGAGCGGGCGTGGCTCCTTGCCTTCCAGGTGATGCTGCCGCTGACCGCCCTGGCCTTCGCCACGGAGAGGTACGGTTCCGCGCTGGGCATCGCGGTCTTCGCCGTGCGCCGTATGCTCTTTTTGCTCCCTCTCTATTGGCTTCTGGTCGCGCTGGGGCTGGTAGTGGCGGGGGAATGGCTGGTAGAACGCGCTTATCCTCTCTCTCAAACAACGGGCCAATCGCAGAAGCAGGATCTCCCCTCACCCCCGGCCCCTCTCCCTTTGGGAGAGGGGAGCCGGCCTCAACCCTCTCCCCTCCGGGGAGAGGGTAGGGTGAGGGGAGAACTCTGCTTATGGTTAACCTTCGTAAACCCAACGATACTAACCTGGCTTCTGGCGGCTCTTTGCTGCGGAACTATCGCCCTGTCCATCCTCCCCGGCTACTACCGCTGGCGCAAGGATGATTGGCGCGGCCTGGCAGCCTTCTTGCAGGCGAGGGTGAGCGCGGGCGAGACCGTCCTCTGTTGCGACTCCTGGCAGACCGACCCTCTCTTTGAGTGGGCTCCCCTCACCCTCTACCTGCGAGAG
>JADYZS010000411.1 GCA_020853075.1 Anaerolineae bacterium
CGCTCCACCATGATGGAGAGGCCATCGCAGTCGCTGACATGGGGCAAGACGCGACGGATGAGTTGAGCTGCCCTGGCAGTGTCCTGCTCAGTGAGCTGCTCCTTACCGGCGAGAGCAACCAGACTTTGGGCGATCCCGATGGCCCGGTCATGGTCGCCCATCAGTTTCGCGACGTATTCCTCTCCAAAGATCTCCACCAGGGCGGGATACAGAGCCTCTTCCTCATAATACCGAAAATGCGGCCCCGTCAAAACGGCCACCTGGTTGAGCAGGGCCCGGATACGCCCCCGGTCGCGGACCTGGAAGGCAAGCATCAGATCCAGAAGCGCATCCCGGACCTTACGATGCTCCTCACGGAAGATCTGTGTGAACTGATCTGCTAACACAGGATTCCTCCTGATTACCTGGATTCATGTCTGCCACCATGCTCCTGCTCCGCCGCCGATCTTTTCGCCAACGAAATGCCGGCTCAGGCAGCTGGCGGCGTGGCCCGCGCCGGAATGGGCGAGGTTGCCAGCGTTTGCAGCCGGATGGTGTAAGTCAGGATCGCCAGAAGGATGCTTACACCCATGATTGGTGTGAACACCTTCTCAAACTGGGGCGAATGGGTGAGAAGACTCACCACAAAGCCGACGAACCCGAAGTTCATACCCCAGAAGAGAACGTGGTCGGCCCAAGGCCAAAAGGCGCGCCGGTCCCAGGCCAGGAGTTGAATCAGCCCGAACAGTGTGTTGGACATCACGCCCAAGAACATGGCGTGATCCATACCAATGATGAGCCACGGCGGGATCAGTTCAAACCTGGGTGGGGAGCCATACGCGCCCGAAACATAGGAGATGATGAGGTAGGACAACAGAGCGACGTTCAGCACCAAGAAAACGCCGCTCAGTCCGAAGTGCCGGTCAGCCGTTTGTTCCATCCAACGAATGTGTGACAGGCGGGATGCGAATCGCCCGATATAAATGAGGACGCCAAGGATCTCCAACGGCACGTTCAGGAAAATGAGTGCCTGGATGTTGAGTAGTGATCCGAGCGTGAGCGCAACACCGCCAAGGAAGGGGAGTGCGATCTGAACGAGGCCAAGACGAGAGAGCCGCCCGGTATCCGGCGCAAAGCGCCATTCGGTGATCGCCATGCCCACCAGGATCAGGTAGCCAATGACCAGGGTTGATGGGTGTGCGGTGAAGGCCTCGGCCGGCAAGAGGGCTCTCGCCAGGGCGAACTGAAATTGCATGAGGACGCCGATCACAGAGCCAACGCTGAGGTTGACAATCGCGCCTAAGATGGCGAGGTGCGCCACGCCAAGGCGGGTATGGCGGCTCTGACTGATAATCCAAATGAAGAGCCCGGCGATGGCGACGAGCACGGGCACGCCGAAGATGGCGCGGAGGGTAAAGTTTCCACTCCAGAAGGCCAGGACATACAGTGGCACGGCGACAACGGCAAGTACGCTTGTGGCAGGGAGAAGTCGGCCATTTGAGGCCGTTGACCTACTCCCACCGAAGAGCCAGATGCTTGTGGCCAGGACTCCGAGCGTAATCCAGCCGACGGTGCCAGCATGCACATGGGTGAGCAGGTCCGCTCGCGAGAACTCCATCACTTTCAATCCATTCAATATGCCGATGACGACCGTGATGACGAAGATCGCCATCGCCGCCTGAAACTGCGCTTTCACCTCCCAGCGAACTGGGATATCTTGCGCTATCTGATCAGACATCTTATGTCCCTCCTTAATCTTGGCGGGAACCGCTGTTTGTCCACCTGCGCTACATAGAATTGTTGCCAAACGCAGGTGCCATCAAGAGTGCGATGGTATCACCCTCTTTCCCTTCATAGGATGCCAGGTTACCTACATCCCGATCATCGTCTCACCATTCCAGCCTTTCCAACTTGCGCACTACGCAATAGGTATCGCGAGTAAAGATGCCAATAGGGCCCCAGTAGTTGAAGCCGTAAGTGAACTGGGCATAGCCGCCGGCCAACTCCACCGGGTTGATGCGGGTGCGGGTCAGGCTGTTGTGCCCGCCAGCGCGTCGCCGTCCGCGTATCTGCGACTTGGGTATGTAGATGGTGCGTTCCACCGCGTGATAGTAGAGGCATGTTCCCGGCTGCACACGTGCGCTCACGGCGACGCGGGTGACGACCACGCCGTTATCGTTGTAGACTTCCACCCAGTCGTTATCCACAAGCCCGATGCGCTCGGCATCCTTGTCATTGATCCAGATGGGATCCATGCCGCGCGATAGGGTGAGCATACGGTGGTTATCTTTGTACGTGGAGTGGATATTCCACTTGCCATGCGGGGTGATGTAGTTGAGGACCAGGCACTGGTCGTCCACCGGGCTGCGCACGATGTCGCCGGTCTCCCTGGGATCCAGTTTGGGCTTGTAGGTCGGCAGGTGCTCGCCGAAATCCAGGTACCACGGGTGGTCAAGATAGAAATGTTGGCGTCCGGTCAGCGTGCGCCAGGGAACAAGCCGCTCCACGTTGAGACACCAGGCGGCGTAGGCGCGGCCATCGTTCACTATCCCCGTCCAACAAGGGCTGATGAGGGTGCGGCGCACCTGGCGGGTGATGTCGCCGAAGTTCATGCGCACGCCGCGCACCTTCTCGGCCAGGTCGGCTAAGGGCAGGCCCACTCGCTCCTCTTCATGCTTGAAGGCGGTGTAGGAAATCTCACCGTTGGTCTCCGGGGCCAGATGCAGCAACGCGTTGGCCGCGTCCAAAGCGTCCTCCAGGCAGGGGTACTTCTGCCCTCCCCATTCCACGCAGCGCATGTGGCGTGGGTCGGGCGAGCCACCCAGCGGATTCTCCAGTAATTCATCATAGAAGGGAGCAATCGGGATGTGAACGCCGTTGCCGCTGACGCCGTCTTCCCGCATCTGCCGGCCTAGTGAGATAAAGCGGTTGTAGAGGTTGACGTAATCCCGCTCCACCACCCCCAGGTGGGGCATGGTTTTGCCGGGGATGGGCTCTCCCTCGCCCGCGCGCCAGTCGCGGGGTTCCGTCTGGGCCAGTTCGTCGGCGGTATCGTGCATGAGCGGGGTGGCGACCAGGTCTTTGACCGGCTGGGGAAGGACAGAGAGTGCCAGTTCGCTCACCTTCCTGGCGAAGGCTTTGAAGATCTCCCAATCGGTCTTGGA
>JADYZS010000412.1 GCA_020853075.1 Anaerolineae bacterium
CGATGTGGTTATCGCCCATGCCCGACAGGATGATTTCGTGGGTGCTAGGTTCGGTGCGCACCGACAAAGTAGGGTCTTCTTCCACCAGGCGTTGTAGAGCGGGACCCAACTTGTCCACATCGGTTTTTGTTTTCGGCTTCACCGCGGCGGAATAAACAGGCTCTGGGAAGGCGATACGCGGCAACTCCAGAGGATGACCCTTGTCGCAGAGGGTGTCGCCTGTGCTGGTAGTGGAGAGTTTTGCCACCGCGCCTATGTCACCTGCCATCAGTTCTTTGATGGGAATTTGCTCTTTGCCGCGCAACTGGTAGAGAGTGCCGATGCGCTCCTCTTCGCCTGTGCGCCCATTGACGACACGGCTATCCGCGCGCAGGGTGCCGCTGAAGGCGCGCAAGTAGGTCAGTTTGCCTACGAAGGGGTCGGCAATGGTCTTGAAGGCCAGCACAGCCAGGGCCCCTGCCGGATCTGCCGTGAGTTCCTCTGTGCCACCTTGTTTCAAGGTGGCGATTATGGCGGGGCGATCCGCGGGAGACGGGAAGTAAGCCGTGATCGTCTGCAAGAGGGCCTGAACGCCGATGTTAGCAGTGGCTGCACCGCAGAGCACAGGGATGATCTTACCCTGGGCAATGCCGATGCGCAGCCCGCGTTGGATCTCCTCCGAGGAGAGTTCTTCACCCTCCAAATACTTCATGATGAGTTCGTCGTCGGCTTCGGCAGCAGCCTCCACCAGTTGCTGGCGTCGCTCCGTCGCGACAGCCTGTAAGTCAGCCGGGATGCCGGCTTCCTCCCCTTTGCTACTCAGATACGCGCGCATGGTCGCCAGATCAATGATCCCACGGAAATCTTGCTGGCTGCCGATGGGCCACTGCAAGGGAAAGAAGTTGCCGGAGAAGGTGGCGCGCAGCCGTTCAATAGAGCGCTCAAAACTCGCGTTCTCCCGGTCCATCATATTGATGAATGCCAAACGCGGCAGATGGTGCTCATCGGCATAGCCCCATGCCAACTCCGTTCCCACCTCCACGCCAGCGACAGCATCCAGAACGACAACGGCTACGTCCACCGCGGCCAGTGCGCACTTGACCTCGCCCACGAAGTCGGCATAGCCTGGCGTATCTAGCACGGTGATCTTGTGCCCGTGCCACTCGCACGGCAGCATGGAGATATTGACAGAGATCTTACGTCGTATTTCCTCCGGGTCGTAGTCCGAAACGGTGGTGCCATCTTCCACGCGGCCCAGGCGTGTGGTGCCGCCGCTATCGTACAACATCGCTTCTGCCAGCGACGTCGTGCCTGAGCCACCATGTCCTACCATCGCCACGTTTCGCAACTGCCCGACGGTATAACTCGCCATCGTGCCTCCTGAAGCGTTCGTACACAAATCACCGCCAGCGCAAGTCGGCGGCCGGCGGCTGACGGAAAATATCTTAACACAAAAGCCCGCGACTGTCAATCAAAACTCAATGTGCATCAGGGCCGTCGCATCTTATGTCAGAAAGCGGAAGCCCCGGGTTCGCGCCTATCCTTCGGGCAGAAGGCGGGCCATCAGGAGCACGTGGGCACTCCATTCCATGCGTTCCAGCGTGTCAAAGGCGTCCTCCAGGGTTCGCCCCACCGTCACCACGCCGTGCTTCGCCAGAATGAGCGGGAGCCCATGCTTCGCCAGTTTCTCTCGCTTGGGCGCGAGGGCCGCCACGACCGCCTCCCCCAGTTCCTGCGAATGGGCGGGCAATTGCCGCACGACCTCAATGAGACCGAATTTGTCCGTGTATTCCAGGGTAGGGACTATAGGCTTTCCGGCGACGGCGAAGACGCTCGCAAAGCGCGGGTGCGCGTGGATGACGGCCCCTACGTCCGCATAAGCCTGCAGGACCGCGAAGTGCATCTTGCTCTCGCGAGAGAGGTCGCCCGGCCCATCCACCAGTTCATGAGCCAAGGTGAGGACGTTGATCTGCTCCGGGCGCAGGTTCCACAGGTTGCGACTGCCGGCGTACTTCGGCGTGATGTAGATGCGCTCGCCCAGGCGGACGCTGATGTTCCCGCCGGCGGAGTTGGTGAGCATGCGTTGGAACATCAGGCGGCCAACCTCGGCGATGCGCGGTCGTGGGTCTAGTTCGGTCATGGGTAGGATTTTATACTCCTTCTATTCTCAACACCTTCGCGCCCCGTATCTTCCTTGCCTTCAGTTCGGCCAGGGCCACGTTCGCCTCTGCCAGCGAGTATTCCTGGACCTCAGGTTTGATAGGAATCCTCGCTGCCAGCGCCAGGAACTCGCTCACGTCTCTCCGGGTCACGTTGGCAACGCTCTTAATCTCTTTTTCCAGCCAGAGATGGGCGGGGTAATCCAACTGCGCCAGGTGTTCCTTGTCCATTTCTTCCTTACGGATGGCGTTGATAACCAGCCTGCCGCCGCGCTCCAGGTTGCGCAGCGCCTCCACCACCGGCTTCCAGACCGGCGTCGTGTCAATGATGCCGTCCGGTTTTGCGGGTGCTTCATCTTCCACGTCGCCCGCCCAGGCCGCGCCCAGTTCCCGCGCGAAGGCCCTCTCCTTCTCGCTGCGGGCAAAGACGAAGATTGGCGAGTGGGGATAGAGGTATCGCGCCATCTTGAGAACCAGGTGCGCCGAGGCCCCAAAGCCAGTGAGCCCCAGGTTCTGCCCGTCCTGGAGGCCGGTTAATCTGAGGGAGCGGTAGCCGATGGCGCCCGCGCAGAGAAGGGGAGCTGCCTCTGCATCGGTGAAGGGGTTGGGGATGCGGTAGGCGAAGTCCTGCGAGACGGTCATGTACTCGGCATAGCCGCCGTGGGCATCGCGGCCCGTGGCCTTGAAATCCAGGCAGAGGTTCTCGTTCCCGGCGCGGCAGAACTTGCACTTCCCGCAGGCGGAGTAAATCCAGGCGACGCCGATTCTATCCCCTACCTGAAACGCGTGAGCCCGGCTGCCGGTTTCTGCCACCCTGCCGACGACCTGGTGGCCCAGGATGATAGGCAAGCGCGGTGGCGGCATCCTCCCTTCAATCTCGTCCAGTTCGGTGTGGCAGACGCCGCAGGCTGAGACCCTGACCAGAATTTCTTCCTCACCGGGCACAGGCTCAGGGAGGTCGGTAAGTCGCAGGGGCGTATCGTTTTCTGCGAGAAGGGTAAGCCGGTTTAATACCATCGCCTTCATGGGTGAGAGGATACCATAGCGAGGGGAGGCTGTCAATTGCAATATTCGCTTTGACCCCTTATCGCTTTCGGTCTATAATGAGCCAACCTGTGGAGTGCGAGAGGAGAGTACGATGGGAAGCCAACCGTTTGGCGCGGCATTGTGGACGACTTTGGAAACGCTGCACCGGGAGATAGGGAATGCGCTGCAAGGCTTGCCCGCGGACGCCCTGAACTGGCAGCCGGCAGAGGGAGCGAACTCCCTCTACGTCCTGGCGACCCACGTCGCGGGCGCGGAGCGCTACTGGCTGGGCGAGGTCGTAGGCGGGCAGTCGCAGCGGCGGGACCGCGACGCCGAGTTCCGGGCGCGAGGGAACAGCGCAGAAGCACCTCTGCAAGTTCTGAGTGACGCGGGCGAACTGAGCCGCCAGGTGCTCATGGATCTGCGCCCGGAAGCGTGGACGGAGACGCGGATGGCGCGCGGCCACGAATACACCCTGGGCTGGTGTGTGCTCCACGCCATTGAGCACGCCGCGCTGCACCTGGGGCACATGCAACTGACACGACAACTGTGGGAGGCGCAGAACGCACTATGAACCATCGCGACCGGCTTGAGGCAACGATCCGCGGCGAAAAACCGGACCGCATCGCCGCCGCGCTCTGGCGGCACTGGCCCGGCGATGACCAGGATCCGGCAGACCTGGCCGCGGCCGTCCTGCGCTTCCAGCGCGACTACGATTTTGACTTCATCAAGGTGACGCACAGTTCCAGTTATTGCCTGGAGGATTGGGGCGTGCGCACCCGTTGGGTCGGGAACCAGGAAGGCACGCGCGAGTACACCCGCCATCCAATCGCCACCGCCGACGATTGGGCGCGCCTCCACGTGCTTGACCCCAACCAGGGTGTGTTGGGCGAACAACTCCGTTGTCTTTCTCTTGTGCGTGAGGGCGCGGAAGATACGCCCTTCCTCCCCACCATCTTCAGCCCGCTGGCCCAGGCCAAGAACCTGGTCGGCGGTGACCGGCTCCTGGTGCACCTGCGGCAGAGTCCTGATGCGCTCAAGGCCGGGCTGGAGACCATCACCACGACGACGATTCGCTTTGTGCGCGCGGCGCGGCGGACAGGCATCGCTGGTATCTTCTATGCCATTCAGCACGCCAGTTACGGCCTCCTGTCTGAGGCGGAATACCGGGAATTCGGGCGACCCTACGACCTGCGCATCCTGGAGGCTGCCGTCGAGGGCGGCTGGTTCAACCTGCTACACCTGCACGGCATCAACACGATGTTTGATCTGGTGGCCGATTACCCCGTGCAGGCGATCAACTGGCACGACCGGGAAACCCTACCTACCATGGCCCAGGCTCTGGGGCACACGCGCGCGGCCCTCTGCGGCGGCATCAACGGCCCGGAGACGATGCTGAAAGGCTCGCCCGCGGACGTGCACACCCAGGTTGCCGATGCCATCCGGCAAACCGATGGGCGGCGACTCATCGTTGCTACCGGCTGCGTCATCATGATTACGACGCCCACGGCCAACATCCGCGCCGCGCGCGAGGCGGTGAACCGTTGAGCCAGTTTCCGCCGACACGCTATGCCCATTGAGATGAACTTCTGTCCCCGCTGCGCGCACGAACTGGAAGACCAGGAGAAATTCGGGCGGGTACGGCGCGTCTGTCCATCTTGCGGCTTCATTTTCTTTCGGGATCCGAAGGTCGCGGTGGGCGTGCTGGTAGAGGATGGGGAACGGGTGTTGCTGGTGCGGCGGGCCGTAGTGCCGCAGCTCGGCTGGTGGGCGCTCCCCGCAGGCTACATGGAGTTTGACGAGGAGCCGCAGGAAGCCGCGCGCCGTGAGGCCGAAGAGGAAACCGGCCTGCAAGTGGAACTGACCGGCCTTCTGGACGTCTTCCCCATTACCAACCCGAACGGGCGCGGCGTCTTGATTGTCTATTGGGCGCGACCTGCAAGCGGGGATCTGCGCGCAGGCGACGACGTGAGCGATGCCCGCTGGTTCACAGCAGCGGAGTTGCCCGCAGACCTGGCGTTTGAGAGCACCAAGGCAGCGCTGGCCCGCTGGCGCAGACGGCATGACGAGAGGGCTAGTCCATGACGCGGATGGCGAAGCCCCTTCGTGGAAAATGGATGTCTGACTCCTGGCAAGGACTCCCCCTCACCCCTACCCTCTCCCCTCCGGGGAGAG
>JADYZS010000413.1 GCA_020853075.1 Anaerolineae bacterium
GACGGTGCGATGTTTCTGGATCAATGTAATGGCGAATCGTCTCCAAACCTTGCTTCAGTTCCAGAATAAGGTGTTCGGGTGGCTCTGCCTGAACGAGCGGCGAAGGGAGACCCTGAATAACTGAGGCATCCCCCTCTATTTTGGTGACTTGTAGTGCGCCTGCACCACGTCGCGAGCGGGCACCGATCCCGCCTATGTGGGTGAGAAGCCAGAAAGCAGCATAGGCCTTTCTGAACTTATCTTCCGGTTCTGCCACACCGGGGCGAGTAGAGAGATTTAAACTACAGGTACCAAGTAGAGCATTGCGCTCCGATTCTCGCTGTGTTCTGCGAGCGGCAAAGAAGAGATATGCGGTGCCCGGTTTTGAGAAAGACTTTCTCTCTGGATCCCACCCGGCAATCTGAGAGTATGATTCCATACTCAAACGCTGCTGTCCTGCTATCCTGACGGTCACCGCCGAGGCACCGGGGCCGCCTTCATCGGCGCTCCCAAAGACCGCAGCCTCCGCCTTGCGGACTTTCTCCACATCGTCACCCAACACGCCCCCCAGCGCGGCACGCAGCCAATAGCGCAGCGCGCCGCGAAAGGCGGGCGGCCGTAACTCCGGCGTGCCGCGTGCCTCCGCCCCGCCCAGAAACAGCGGCGTCACCGTTTCCAAAGTTAGAGTCAGGTTATTGCTCATGGATCGCCTCCGGGTCCTCTTTCCATCTGGAGATGATACACCTCTTTCGGCTTGCCGTCATGAGAGTCCGTTCCCGATTTCTTGGGAACTTTCTCCCACGATGTCTCTCACATCTGGCTTCACCTCCTTTCCAAAGCGAAATAGGGAGCGAATTCGGCCACCAACACCGACCGGCTCACTGGCACGTCGGTGCGGTATCCTCGCCATTCGTGCAGTTTCTGATAGATGCCCGTGAACTGATTGTTGATGGTTTTCTCGCTCTTGCCCAACTGGCGGGCAATGGCCGCGTTGTCCAGCCCCTGAGAGGCGAGTCGCACAGCCCTTCTCTCTGCCGGGGTCAAGACATATTCCAGAAAGTCCCGTTTGCGCCGTCTATCGTCCTCCTGCTGCATCGTGCGCTGTGCCTGGATCGCTTCCCACGGATCATCCCGCAGAGCCAGTTCTGTCAATGCCGGTGAAATGGTACTCCACCGTAGCACCGGCACAGGGACCAACGAGGTAGAGAGACCGGGTTGTGGATGCATCACCCGTTCATCTCCTGGCCGCCACCCTTCCGACAGCAGATGCCACACCCGATCGTTCTCGTCCAACAGAAGTTGCGAGACCACCATGCCATAGACGGCCATCGGCTTGCGCCCACCGGCGATACTCAGATGCACCAGTCGTCCGGCACGCTTCTCGCCTAACACCGTGCGATAGAGAGTGCGCAGGAGCGCCATGGTGTCTGTCTCGGTGACAATATCGGCCACAGGGCCACGTTCATCTTGGATGGGCGCGAGGCGAAACGGGCAGGTACGAGGGTCGGAAAATTCAACGGCCAGCCCATTCAAGGCTGGCCGCACAGCATCTCCTGTAGTATGGATCACGATAACCTCCGCAACAGGGTATCCTTTTGCCCGCAGGAGGTCAAGTACCAGGGTGATAACCTGAGGTTCGGTGCCAAGAGTCGCTATAAGAACCTGATCACGCATATTCCTCTGCCCCTTTTGTGGATTAGGAACATGAGTAAGACATCAGTTCGGGAAAGCCTTGAGCCACCTCGCTTTGCATTAAGCCTTTACACTTTCCATCAATTCTAGCATAGATTATCATGTATGCAAATTGAGATTCGTCTTTTCTCACATTGGTAAGCCTGTGATCTCTGTGGGTGCTGAGCGAACGGCGTTTTTTGATGCGGACGGATTGCCTTTCGCCCCGCTTCGTGCGATAATGGAGCCATGCTCTTAGCCGTATCCCGCCCGCTACTCTCCCGTTTGTCTTGTTGAGACCGCCGACATGAACGACGTCTGCTCCGACGCCGAAATGATCCAGCTCATCCAGGGGGCCCAGCGCTGGGAAACGGCGGCTGTCGACCGTCTTTACGATCTTTATGCCGACAAGGTATTTCGTTACGTCTGGTATCGCGTCGGCAATCGGGAGACCGCCGAGGATCTGACAATGGACGTCTTCCTTCGCCTCCTGGAGCACGTACCGGCCTTTCGTCTCAACCACGAGCGTCCGGTGGCCTCTTTCTCGGCCTGGCTCTTTCGCATCGCCAGCAACCGCGTGGTGGACCACTACCGTCGCCGGGGCAAGGGGGAAATGCCGGTAGAGCCGCGCGCCGAGGTTGAGGCCAGCATATCGCCCACGGAGCGAGGACAGGCCATAGTAGAAGCGGACGAGACGGCGACCGAGTTGCGCGGCGCGATTGCCACTCTAACGGAGGAGCAGCGGCAGGTTATCCTGTATAAATTCGTGGAAGAGATGAGTAACGCAGAGGTGGCGAGGCTGCTGGGAAAGAGCGAAGGGGCCGTTAAATCTCTGCAACACCGGGCTCTGGCTGCCATTCAACGGGCGTTGCGCTTGCCCGTGACGAGGAAAGCGTAGTGGATATCGCAGCCATTCTGGACGATTGTATAGAGCGCTTGCGCCGGGGCGAGGCGATTGAGACTTGCCTGGCCCGCTATCCTGGCCGTGAGCAAGAATTGGGAGCGCTGCTACATGTGGCCGCGCAGTTGCACGATGCCCCACGCCCTCGCCTTTCTATGACCAGCCGGACTGTCATGCAGGAGCGCCTGCACGGAGCCATGGCAGGCAAGGAGCCTCTGCATGTTCGCCGCCCCTTGTTGGGCTGGCTACGGCTTCCCGCGCCCCCACGCCCGCGCTTCGCCTTCGCTTACGCAACTTTGTTACTCATCATCCTCCTGAGCGTGAGCCTGACCAATATCGCCGTCAACAGCCTGCCCGGAACCCCCCTCTATCCGGCCAAGCGCGTGGCAGAGGATGCTCGTCTTGCCTTGACGTCGGGAGCGGCCCAGCGGGCCATTCTACACCTGGAGCGGGCCCAGAAACGGCTGGCCGAGTTAGAGCGATTGTTTGCCGAAGGGCGCTACGATGCCGAGGCGCTGGCTGCCATGCAGAATGAGACCGCGTTGGCTTTTATGGAGATCGCGCGAATTGGTGGGGAGCGACAGAATAAACTCCTGGGGCAATTCCTGGCCGCGGTGCGCGCCCAGCGCGCAGCCCTCGCCGCCGCCGCCGAGAGGCAGACCGATCCCGTTGCGCGCCTGGCCTTAGAGACAGCCGCGGCGGTAGCCGCGCGGGAA
>JADYZS010000414.1 GCA_020853075.1 Anaerolineae bacterium
AGACCCGGACCCTCCCCCCCTCACCTCCAGGGAATGGCACGCCTTGCTGCGCAAGATCCAGGCGTCTCCCCTCAAACACCCCGGGGCAGTATTAGGGCTGGTCGCCTCTGACCTGCAGGCGCATCTGGAAATCGGCCCGGCGGAGACGGGCCGCCTGGCAAGGCTGATGGAACGCAGCGGCACCCTGGCGTTGGAGTTGGAGCGGTTGGCTTCGTTTGGCATCCAGGTGCTAACCCATGCCGATGAGGACTATCCTGCTCGCTATCGCCAGCGGTTGCAGGAATCGGCTCCGGCATTGCTCTTCTATACGGGGGAGAAGGAGTTGTTGGGGCAGCCCGGCATCGCCGTGGTCGGGTCTCGCCATTTGGACGAAGCCGGTCGGGCCTGCGCCGAATTGGTGGGGAATGCCTGCGGCATCTCCGGACTGATTCTCTACTCCGGCGGGGCGAAGGGCGTGGATACTATCAGCATGAACGCCGCTCTGCAAGCCCGCGGCTCGGCGGTGGGCATCCTGGCCGATAGCCTGGAAAAAGCCATTCGTGACCCCGCCACGCGGGCCGCGCTCAAGCAGCGCGACCTCTGTCTGGCGACACCCTATTCGCCCAATGCCCCCTTCTCGGTGGGGATGGCGATGGGTAGAAACAGGCTCATCTACGCCCTGGCCGATTACGCCATCGTGGTCGCCAGCGACGCCGAAAAGGGCGGGACCTGGGCAGGCGCAACCGAGACCCTCAAGGCAAAATGGGTGCCGGTCTTTGTGTTGGATCACCCGGCCATGCCGGAAGGGAACCGCCTGCTGTTGCAAAAAGGGGGGCTACGGTTCCCCCACCCCTTCCCGGAGCATCCCTCGCAATTACAAGCCTGGCTCGCCGCCCAGGCCGCACAGGTGAAGCCCGAACCGTTCCAACCTAAGTTGTTTTGATTTGCAGTCAGCCCTCTACCTCAACAGCCACCGCCCTACCCATTGGCGCAACCTCCCCAGAAGGTCAGGGCCGCCGCGAGGGTTGGACTGGCGCAAGTCATACAGATTCTCGGCTACGACCTCCCCGTTCCGGTGCAACTCGGCCCGCAGGAGCCATGGCCCGCTGCCCAGCGTGAAACGCACGTCCCCGATGCGCTGGCAGCCGTCGGGCTCCACGTTCACCTCCCGGCGATAAATCTCCGTCTCGTCCAGCCACAGGCACGCCTGGCAACCGGCATAAGACGAAAGCGTGTCGTTCACGACCCAAAGCCCTGCCTTCACGTGGTCACCCGGCTGATAAACTTTCAGAGGATAATCCAGGCTGATGAGGAGTGGCTGATAGACGCGCTGGAGCATCTGGCAGGCGAATTTGGGCTGGCGATAGTGGTCTATCACGCTCCAAGAGAGCGCAGGCCACGGCTCTCCCAGCATCCAAAAGGCGATAGCCGCCGTGTCATATTTGAGGCGGCGGAACGTCTCTATACCGACTTGCAGACCATGTGCCTGGGCTCGTTGAGAGGCAACGATGAAGGCTTTCAGCGACTCCTGGCTTTCGCTATGTGCGTTCGTACAGGCGTAATGCCACAGAATGCTCGTCTGTGCATGGTGCTGCCGCCAACCTTCGCTTGGCAGCCATTGCTCCGCAGGCAGAAGGAACCTCTCTAGTGAGGAGAGGTCAGGCACGGCAGCCAGGCCGAACTCGCTGATGCAGGCAGCGTAATCATCGCGATAGGCCGCTGCGGGGGCGCGCCGGTGCCATACCGTCCAGTTGTGGCTCTCGTGCGCGCCGGGCGATGCCGGGTGCCAGGGTCGCGTTCCATCTTCCTCCGCCACCGCGGCGGCCAATATCTCCACCAACGCGGCATTGCGCTGCGGGCTGAACTCGCTACCACCGCACCAGAGGAAGAGGGAAGGATGGTTGCGCAACGCCTGCACGATGGCCCTCGCCTCTTGCCGTGCCAGCGCCCGGAACTCGGCAGCGGCGGCGAATTGGCCGATGAAGGCGCAGGCGAAAGGAAACTCCTGCCAGACCAGGATACCCGCCGCGTCGCAGGCGTCATAGAAAGCACGCTTCTCCCGCAGGCCACCGCCCCATACCCGCAAGAAGTTGATGCCCAACTCTTTTGCCTGGCGCACCATGGCGGCATAGTCTGCCGCGCGCAGGCGTCCGGGGAACATATCCAACGGAACCCAGTTGGCCCCGCGCAGAAAGAGGGGGGCATCATTGATGCGAAAAACCCAGGGCGCGCCGGGCTCTCGCTTCACCGTGCGGATGCCGAAGGGCACCGCCAGGCTGTCTAAGACCTCGGCTGCGTCGGGTGCGCGCAGCGCGATCTCTAATTCGTATAGATGAGGGAACCCCCGATCCCAGGGTTCCCATCGCTGCGCATCGTGCAGGTCGCAGGTCAGCAGATGGGTTTGCCGTCCCTCCGCCACCTCCAGGTCAAAAGAAAATTCACAGGCCGGGCCGGAGAAGTTACGGGGCCGGATGGTTAGCGCTGTGGTGACGCGACGCGGCGCATCCGCGTCCATTTCCAGGCGTACCTGCACCTGGGCGTCTGTCTCGTCTTTCGGCTCGGCGCGTACCCACGTATCGGCCAGATAGACGCCACGGGCGAAGACGAGGTAGATGTCGTCCCAGATACCCAGCGAGGGAAGGGAGGGGGCAAAATCCCAGCCGGAACCGTAACTTGCCTTCAGGGAGGCAGCGCGGTATTCAAAGGGGGCTAAGTTGGTTTGGAAGGTGCGGTCCAGGCGAGCCAGGAGCCGCTCCCAAGCCGTCAGGCGTGAGACGGAGAGGAGATGCACCTCGTCGTTCCCCCACAGACGCACAGAGAACTCCCATTCTCCACCGGCGGAATGGCGGCCCCAATCGGTCACTTCGTACACCTGGCGGGAAAACATCCCCTCGTAACGGCCCAGCAGTTGGCCGTTGCAATAGATGGCCGAGAGGTAATCTATTCCTTCACAGACGAGAAAAGCCCGTTCGCCGGGCTCCAACCTGACCGGCAGACGCGTGCGCACCCACCAATCCAGGCCGTCCACCCACGCACTGGCCTGTGCCTGATCGCCATAGAAAGGATCGGCGATGCGACCCGCCGCCATCAAATCGGCCCGCACATCGCCCGGTACGGTGGCAGGGAGCCACTCTGCGACAGTATTGATATCATAGATATCAGGCGCATCCCACGACTTCGGCTCCACCGAGCCCAACTCCCAGGCCAGGCCGCCCAGGTTCACACTCCGCCGACCGTTTTGCATGGCTGCCATTATAGGCGCGGCCTCCTGGTTTGACAAGATGGCCCCCCGCGGCTATAATCGCCTTGTATTCTGGAAGGAGGAATGGGCATGGAACATGTTGTCCTGGCAGCCTCCGGACCCGCCCTGCTGACGGGCGGCTCTGCTGCCCGCGTTCCCAGGCGTAGTGCGCCCATTCGCTGTTAGCGGTACTCGGACAAGTGTCCTGGTCGCCGTGGGCGCAGCGCCTGGCCCACGGCGATTTTGTTTTCAGCGCGCCGTGGGGCTCGTTCGCCCACGGTGTTTTTCATGCCCCCATCCGGCGCTGCCGTCTCGCACCGGCGTGCCGCCGTTGCTCGCGGCACGAACGGTGACGCGCCACCCTCCCCGCGCGGCGTTGGGAAGAACGCATCGCTTGCACCTAGTCGGCGCAAGCCGACAGGCGAGTACGCAGGGGAGGGCCGGGGTGGGGGCCAGTTTGGTCATCGGAGGAAGAACCCATGCAACCGACCCCCGTCGCAGAGGCCCAGATTCTCAAGGATTTGGGTGACGGTCTGATCCTGCGTCGCGCCATACCCGCCGATACCGAGGCGCTGGCCGCCCATTACGCCCACATCTTTCGCCCGCCCGGAACCGAGGAACCGCACGAAGGGATCGCGGCCTGGACGCGCGATCTGATGAGTAACGAGCACCCTACCTTCCGCACCGGGGACTTCACCGTTGTGGAAGACACCGGCACTGGCGAGATCGTGTCGGCCCTCAACCTCATCTCGCAGACATGGACCTACGGCGGTATCCCCTTTGGGGTGGGCCGGCCTGAACTGGTCGCTACGAAGCCGGAATACCGCTGGCGCGGCCTGGTGCGCGCGCAGTTTGACGTCATTCACTGGTGGAGCGCAGAACGGGGTGAGATGGTGCAGGCCATTACCGGCATCCCCTGGTACTACCGCCAGTATGGCTACGAGATGACGGTAGAACTGGGCGGTGGGCGCTCCGGCTACGCGACGCAAGTGCCCAAACTGAAAACAGGCGAGACGGAGCCTTACCGGATTCGTCCTGCCACCGAGGCTGACCTGCCGCTGATGCAAACCCTCTATGAAGAAGGGACACAGCGTTACCTGGTCTCCGTCATCCGCGATGAAGCCATGTGGCGCTATGAACTCCTGGGCCGTAGCGAGAAAAGCGGTGCGCGCAGAGAACACCGCATCATTGAGACCGCCGCTGGCGAGCCGGTCGGCTATCTGAGCCATGGTCACCGGTTGTGGCGCGATGGCATGATGGCGGTGGGACATTACGAGCTGAAACGGGGCATCTCTTGGCTGGCCGTGACGCCCACCGTCATCCGTTATGTCAAGCAGACCGGCGAAGCGTATGCCGCCCGCGAGAAGAAAGAACTCCATTCCCTGGTGTACGAACTGGGTTCGGAACATCCCATGTATCAGATCGCGCGCGACGCGCTGCCGCAGGTGCGGCGGCCATACGCCTGGTACCTCCGTGTGCCCGATCTGCCCGGTTTCGTGTGGCACGTAGCACCCGTGTTGGAGCAGCGGCTGGCCGGGTCGCTCCTGGCCGGACACACGGGCGAACTAAAGGTCAGTTTCTACCGGAACGGGCTGCGGCTGGTCTTTGAGCAAGGTCATCTGAAGGCTGTGGAGCCATGGCGCCCGCTGCCGGAGGATCAGGGCAACGCGGCGTTCCCCGACCTGACCTTCCTGCAAATCCTCTTCGGCCACCGGACGTTGGCCGAATTGGAGTACGCCTATGCCGACTGTTGGGCAGGGAGCGACGAGGCGCGGGCGCTGCTGCAAACATTGTTCCCTAAACAGATGTCCCAGGTATGGCCTAT
>JADYZS010000415.1 GCA_020853075.1 Anaerolineae bacterium
CGTCGCGCAGAGGCTCCAACAACATCTCTCCGGCTTGTGCCAGTGGCCCACCGATGATGATCATATCCAGATTCAACAGATTCACGGTGCTTGCCAGGGCCTGACCCAGCCAGTGACCGATCTCCGTCAGAGACTGAAGGACAATACGATTGCCGCCTTGAGCAGCAGCGATAGCCTGCTCCAGCGTGAGGCGATCCATGTCCCCTTCAATGTCTTGCCAGAGGGGGTCCTCCGGCGACTTGCGCAGAAGCTGGCGCGTGCGACTGAGAAAAGCACCCGTGGACGCTACCGTCTCCAGGCAGCCCCGGTTGCCACAACCGCAGAGCCTTCCGCCGGGCTGAACGATAAAATGCCCCAGGTCTGCTGCGATGAACGAATTTCCCAGATAGAGCTGCCCGTTGAGCACCAGGCCCGCGCCAACGCCGGCACCCAGCCTGACGTATAGCAGATTCACCGTACTTTGGCCGGCACCGCAGCTCGCCTCGCCCCAAGAAGCAGCGTGGCCGCGACCGACGATAGCCGTGGGCCACCCCAACCGTTGCGATAACTCCTGGCCCAAAGGCAAGTTCCGCCAGTTGAGCGAGATTGAGTAGATCACCGACCCTGACGGCGGGTGAACTTGAGCCGGGACGGCCACCCCTAACCCCAACACGCGCGATGGGGCTACTCCAACCGTGGCTTCCCCAACCACCTCCTCAAACAGCCGCAGCATAGACCGGAACGTGGTGTCGCTGACCGGGCGCGTCACTTTGACAACAGGCTTGGTGTATAAATCGGTCAAGAGGACGCGGCACACGTCGTCGGCCAGCTCTGCTCCTACCAGCAGATAGGCATCAGGGACCAGTTCCAGGACAACACGGGGACGTCCGACGGAGACGTTTCGGTTGCCTGTCTCGTGTACCAGGCCAGCCGCCACCAGTTCGGCGATAATGGACGAGACGGTGGCCTTGCTCAAGCCAGTGGCACGCACGATTTCGGTGTGAGAGGTCTGACGACATCGCCGAATGTGCGCGAACACCAGGCGACGACTTAGCTCTCTGGCGCTCTCCCAGCTGGCGGTGTTGGAGGTGTTCACAGCAATACAGCGCTTTCAGACTCATGGCTCGGCGATGACGATGCCCCTTTCCCGGAGTTGATTGAGAAAGGTATGGAGCCCCTGTCAATTATTCGGTTTCCGAACAAAGTAGCCTTATTATAACACTGCTGCGTCAAAAAGTCAATACGTATGTGTAGGGAAAAAATTTCTCGTTTCTAGCCCTTTGCACAGGAGCGGCGCCACGACGCCTTCTTATGAGCGAAGAAACTGTATTTTGCGGCTCTATCTTACATCTTTTTGTCATCTCATGTGTTTTTATCATCAATGAATCACGATAATCCTATGGGCATTGATGGGCGTCCATAGGCGTTGTGCCATTCAACTTGTGATTCTGTCGTGACCTATGGCATAATCCGTTTGCTCATCATCTCATTCGCATCGCTGTGGATGTCATGGGGATGACGGTTTGCAGACCAGAGGCGAATTATGAAGACCTTTACCGCGTACGTAGAGCAAGACCCTGAGACAGGGATGTATGTAGGCATCGTGCCTGGTATTCCGGGAGCGCACACACAAGGCGCCACGCTAGACGAACTCCAGAGAAACCTGAAAGAGGTTCTGGAATTATGTCTGGAGGAACTTGGGGTGCAAGTTGAAGACTTGCCCCGCTTTATCGGAATTCAGCAAATTGAGGTCGCTGCTTGACACGCCTGCCCATAGTTAACTTTGTGGCCATGGACAGAGTGTTGAGACGATTGGGTTTTGCGGCTGTGCGGCAGAAAGGTAGCCACGTTTTCTATCGTCATCCTGATGGTCGCACAACGACAGTGCCTAATCACCGAGGAAGAGACTTGGCCCGGCCCCTTCTCCGTGAAATCCTGCGGGAAATTGAACTCACTCCGGAAGAATTCGTCAGGGAATTGGAGCATCAATGAAGATCGCCGTGGATGCCATGGGGGGTGACCACGCGCCGCGCGTCGTGGTGGACGGCGCGGTGCTGGCCGCTCGTGCCTACGGGCTGGAGATTACCCTGGTGGGGCCGGAGGACGTGGTGCGGGCCGAACTCGCCCGCCACAAGACCGCTGACCTCCCCATCACTATCGTCCATGCCCCCGAAGTCGTGGGCATGACGGAGCACCCCCTCGCCGTCAAGCAGAAGAAAGCGAATTCTATGCTGGTAGGCGCGCGCCTGGTGAAAGAGGGGAGGGCCGATGCCTTCGCCTCCGCGGGCAACTCCGGCGCGGTGATGGCCGCCGCGCTCTTCGGCCTGGGCCGCATCCGCGGCATTGAGCGGCCCGCGCTGGGCACGATCTGGCCTGCCTCGCCCACCCCCTGCATCCTGCTGGACATCGGCGCGAACACCGACCCCAAGCCCGAATACCTGGTGCAATTCGCCATCATGGGCGTCGCCTACGCCGAGCGTATGTTTGGTCTCCAACATCCCCGCGTCGGCATCGTCAGCAACGGCGAGGAGGCAGAGAAGGGGAGTTTCCTGGTGCGCGATACCTGTCCGCTCCTGCAAGCCAGCGGCCTCAACTTCATCGGTAACGTGGAGGGGAAGGACACGACGCGCGGCATCGCCGACGTCATCGTGACCGACGGCTTCACCGGCAACGTCATCATCAAAGAGGCGGAGGGGATTGCCTCGTTCATGAGCAGGTTGGTCAAGCGGGAACTGACGGCGGGCGCGCTCAACAAGACCGCGCTGGTTCTCCTGATACCAGGGTTGATCCTGATGCTCCCCGGCCTCCTCCTCCTCAGCCCAACACTACGGCGTCTTACAAAGCGGCTGGATTATCGGGAGATCGGCGGCGCGCCGCTGCTGGGCGTGGATGGCGTGGTGGTCATCGGGCATGGGCGTTCGGACGCGCGGGCGATCCAACAGATGATCTTCAAGGCCGCGCGCTCGGCAGAGCAAGGACTTGTGCCTGCCATCCAGGCGGGCCTGGCTGCCTGGCAGAAGGCAACGGCCGCAGCGAGAGAGTTTCCGGCTTTGAGATAGATAGCTAAAACCAAAGGGAGGTCATCAGCAGTGGTCAATCTACGTGAGCGATTGGGAAGGCTGTCTCCGACGTTGAAGGCGGCCCTGGCGCGGGCGTTGAGTTCGCCTACGGACGACAGCGAAGTCTCCGACTCGATCTGGGCGGAGTTGCGGGCTGCGCTGAGCGAGCAGGGGAACCGCCTGCGCCGCCGCGTCGTCATTACCGGCCTGGGCGCGCTCACCCCCGTTGGCCTGAGCGCGCCCGCGACCTGGGCTGCGCTCGTCGCCGGGCAATCCGGCATCGGCCCCGTCACCCAGTTTGATGCCAGCCCGTTCCCTTCGCGCATCGCGGGCGAGGTCAAAGGTTTTGATCCCGCCGTCATCACCACCGTGCCGCCGAAAGAGGTGCGCCGTCTGGCCCGTGCGGTCCAATTCACGGTGACGGCCACGCAGGAAGCATTGACCGATGCCAACCTCAAATGGCCGCTAGAGGAGGGCGAGAGGGCGGGTGTCTTTATAGGCACCACGTTGGGCGGCTTTGAGTTCTACAACATGGGCATCAAGGATATGGTGTTGAAGAACGCTACCCGTATCCTGCCCTACATCTCCATAGGCGGCCTCCCCAACATCCCTGCGTTCCAGATCACCCAGGCTTTCGGCATCAAGGGCATCAGCAATACCATCTCAACCGCTTGCGCTGCCGGGACGCAGTCCATCGGCGAGGCAGCCGAGGTCATCCGGCGCGGCACAACGAAAATTATGATTGCAGGCGGCGTGGAGGCCCTCGTGATTGACCTCTTCTATGCCGCCTTCAGCACGATGCACGCCGTCTCCACGCACAACGAGGAGCCTCAGAAGGCCAGCCGTCCTTTTGATGCTAAGCGCGATGGTTTCATCATCGGTGAGGGCTGCACGATGATGGTGTTAGAGGAATTGGAACACGCCAAAGCGCGAGGGGCGAAGATTTACGCCGAGATCTTAGGCCACGGCGCGTCGGCAGATGCTTACCACATCGCCGCACCCGACCCGGAAGCCACAGGCGCGGTGCGAGCCATGGCCGCGGCCCTGGCTGACGCGGGCCTCGCGCCGGAGGATATAGACTACATCAACGCGCACGGCACCTCCACGCCCCTGAATGACGCGACGGAGACCCTCGCCATCAAGAAACTCTTCGGCGAGCATGCCTACTCCATCCCGGTCAGTTCCACCAAATCTATGCTGGGGCACGCTTTCGGCGGTGCAGGCGCGATAGAGGCGTTGGCCTGTACCTATACGCTGCGCGACGGCATCATTCATCCGACCATCAACTACGAAACGCCCGACCCCGCGTGCGACCTGGACTACGTGCCCAACGTGGCCCGCAAGGCCGAAGTCAACGTCACACTCTCCAATTCGTTCGGCCTGGGCGGGCAGAACGCGGCCCTGATCCTGGGAAAATACACGGAGTGACATGCGCATCATCAGCAACGACAAATTCATCTCGCGCCGTGGGCGCATCGGGCAGTTCGTCAGTTGGGGCGGGCTGGCTATCCTCTTCGGTGGCATGATCATCAGTTTTCAGGCCCGGCCCGAATCGCCCTCCTATGCCCCCTATATTACCATCTCTTTCATCTGCCTGGCCGTTGGATTCGTCTCGGCCAACATCGGGGGCTATTTCCTGCGGCGTTGGGGCCGCCGTCCCCGCCCCGACGAAATCGTGGCCCGTAACCTGAAAGGGTTGGACGACCGCTTCGCCTTCGCTGCCTGGATGCTCCCTGTGGGGCAGGTCCTCATCGGGCCGCGCGGCCTCTTCGTCTTCGTTACCCGCGAGCAGGCAGGCCCTATCTATGCCGACGGCGAACGCTGGCGACAGCCCTTCAAGATTAGCCGCCTCATCACCGCCTTCGGACAGGAAGGGCTGAGCAACCCGGCTCTGGAGGCCGCGGACGAGGTGGAGAAATTGCGCAATTACCTTCATAGCCATCTGCCCGATCTGGACGTGGATGAAATCCCCATCACGCCTGTGGTGGTATTCCTGCACCCCAGGGCAGAACTCCATCTCAGCAATCCTACCGTAGCCGTGGTGCCGGTCAAAACGCTCAAGGAGTTCGTGCGCAGCCCCGGCGCGGGAAGCCCCATGAAGACGCCGGATCGCCAGGCCATCTTTGATCTCCTGGGCATCCCGGCCAAGAAGTCAAAGACGGAGAAGGAGCAAGAGGGGGAGTAGGAGCGGTTCACGAACCTGGTCGCACGCAAACCCTAAGAACCTATCCTAAAAATACAGGGGTTTGATTTCTGGTCAGCGGATAGGTAGCGGATTAGCGGATAACGGCTGTCTGCGAGGGGATTATCCGCTATTCCGCTACGCCGAAGGCATCCGC
>JADYZS010000416.1 GCA_020853075.1 Anaerolineae bacterium
CCTCCTCGGCGCTGCTTCGGATTGGCGTGAGGGCAACCGCCGCGCCTGTTGTTGTGCCCTCCGCATCCACACTGGGGACAATGATTATCTCAGCCTCTAGGGATGCACCTGTGCGCATGGTAAGACGAACCCGATGTCGCGCTGGTGCTGCGTTCTCGTGCATGGCCTCTTGCAGGAGATGGGCCACGATCCCTTGCCCTCCCGTCAGTTCGTCAAGCGAACGACCGGTAGCCGCATTGGCGGATAGATAAAAGATCTCTCTGCCGGCTGCATTGCAGAAGGTGAGTCGCCCGCTGGCATCTACTGCCATCAATGCCTGGGGGGCACTTTCCAGCAGATGATGATAGAGGCGCTCTGCGGTTGCCAATTCCCCGACGGCATCGGTGAGGCGCATGAACTGCAAAGCCAACTCAACGGCACGAGAAACGTCGTTGGAGACCTGGTTCAGCGCGTCCCATTCTCGGGGCGACATCAGATGTGAGGTGCGACTGCCAAGCAAGAAGAGCCCTTGTCGCTTACCGTTGACCAGGATGGGCGAGGCGGTCATCATGCGCACCTCTTGTCCGGCCAGGGTCTTCAGAGCGTCGCCCCACCCGCTTGATCCTGCCAGCCAAACCACAGGGCCGCCTTGCTGGTCGGTGGCGTCGCTGAGAGCAGAGAGCCAGGGAGCAGGCGGGGTCAAGAGTAAGAGCCCCGACGGCGTGTTGCGTCTAAGCCACAGGGAGAGCGGTGCATCCGTTGTCGGAGACACGATGACCGCCGCGATCTCCAACGCCAGGGCGGTGCGGCCTCGCTCAACCGCCTCTTCAATCGTGCGCAGCAGAGAGGGTGGAACCTTCTCCGAGCCAACTGCCGACACGACGCTCACATCCCCGGTTCTTTGTCGCGAACGCTGTGGTTCTGGGGCTGACCGGCTGGGCTGGAAAGTCATCTGCAGTGCCATCCGCCCCGCGTGGCGCAGGCTGGCTGCGTCCACGTCCACCAGCGCCAGTTCGCCGTTTTTGCGCTGCAAGTCCACACCCATGAAACTTCCTTTACCCATGACGATAGCGTTCTCCAGCCAATTCTCTGCACCCTTCAGAGGAAAAAGCCTGTTAGCCCGCAAGTTTCCTAGTTCGCCTGGTTCGTAGCCTGTGAGTTCTACCGCGCGCCGGTTGCTCAATATGATGGGCCCACCGTCCAGAGGGACTAACAACACTCCGTCGGACGTTGCCTCCAACAGTCGGGCGTACTTGGCCTCGGCGGCTTCCGCAACCATTTTCGCTCTCGCCAATCTATGTGCCAACCTGCGGTTACGCCATGCTCCCACCGCCAGGGCCATGAGCAAGATGATGGCAACTGCCGCCAGCAAGATAAGCCCCGCGATTTCTTGCGTCTCCAGACCGGCTAAGAGATCTCGCGCCACCGAAGCGACCCCTCTTACCGCATTATCCATCGTACTCAGGCCCGACGGGCTCTGGCTGTGGGTTCAATCTTGCCCAGTTGCGCCGTCAACTCCTCCACTTGTTTACGCAGGGCCCAATCTTGTTCCATAGCATCCGCCACGTAGCGCGCGCCGTAGGTAACAGCCACTTCGCTGCGTGCCCCCAGGGCCTGTCCTGCTTCTTTGGCGTCGGCTCCTGCGCTGTTCAGCGCCAGGTACATCGCCACACGCCGCGCCAATGTCAACTCAGGAGTGTTGCGTGTGCCGGTCAATTCGTGCTCCGCGACTTTGTAGTGTTGAGCCACGACCGCCAGAACCTGCCGCACCGCCGAGCGTTCCTCGCGCCCAGCAGGGCTGGGCCACGCCACCGGATGATCTGCTGGCATTCTGGCTGAAACAGGTACGGGAATGGACTGCTGAGCCTTGGCCCCTAGCAGCGTCGGCATGGCCGGCAGTGCTGGCATAACGGGCGCTCCCGTGGCTGGCGAGCCTGCCGAGCGCGGCTCTGGATGGGATGGTGGAGCAACTGGCCGGAGTATCAATTGCACAATTCTCTCGCGACCTTGCCGGAGGGTGATGGCTTCAATATCCACTGGCACCGACGAGCCGGGCTTGCGTCGCAGCGAGACGGCTGTGAGGCTGGCCCGCCCTAACGCTCGCACCTCTTTCAACCAGTGGGTAGTGCCATCGGTTGGGAATACCTCGGTGACTCTCGTGCCTCGCAATTCTTCCACTTCGCGGCCGGCTAATCGCGCCGCCGGATGGTTGGCTTCAATAATCTGTCCGTCTGATGCCCTGACTAACATCACTCCTTCAGCGACGTTTTCCATGAGCGCGGCGTATCTTTGTTCTAGGGCCTCGCGCGCTTCCCATTCGGCGGAAGCAGCGCGCAGCGCGATAGCCACCACCGCGAGCCCGCCGATCACCAGGAATGCCGCGAGAAGGTGACGCTCGTTCAGTTGGGCCATTGTCTCTACGGCAGAGGTCAACAATTCCATAGGTGCCTAGTCCTCATTGCCCTTCAGACTAACTGGAGTTCAATGCCGCGTGCCCGAAGTTCCACGGCTCGTTCCTGTGAGAGGTCTGAGCCGGTCACAATGATGTGCACGGCATTGATAGGGGCATAGTTCGCCAGCGCCGGGTTGCTGATGCGCCCATGTTCCACGGCCACGAGAACGCGCCGGGCAATACGAACCATGGCCTGCCGGATGCTCACCGATGGCAAATCCGCTGTGAAGAGCCCTCGTCGCACATCCACACCATCGGGGCAGAGAATCGCAGTATCCACGGAGATGTCCTGCAACATGCGTTCAGCCGGATAGCCGGTAAGGGTGAGAGATGGATGCACGATCTGGCCGCCCGTCAGGAGCGTCACGATGTGGGCGGTGGGGGCCAGCGCCAGCGCGACCGGGATGGAGTGTGTGAATACCGTCAGGGGGCCAGGTCGGGAACGTAAGTGTACTGCCACGCGCTCCGCGATAGGCCCAGCATCTATCACGAGGCTCTGTCCGGGCGGCGTTCGTTCTGCGATGGCCTGTCCGATACGGTCGTACTCCAGTGCCCTGGTAGAGACGGCGGGAGGGGCCGCGGCTACTTCCGGCACGGCTTCCGCACCACCGTGAGTGCGGCGCAAGAGGCCCATGGCTTCCATCTCTGCCAGGTCTCTGCGAACGGTGCTTTCCGATACTCCGGTGCGCTGCGCCAATTCCGCTACGCTGACC
>JADYZS010000417.1 GCA_020853075.1 Anaerolineae bacterium
CGCCAGGCCCCGCGTGGCTGGCAAGCGAGGTGCTCGCTTCTGTGATCAAGATCTTCTCGCGCGGATAGACAGCACCCAGGAGGTCTGCCAATTCCACGGCAGAGTCCGGTGCCCGCGCGTGGATAACACCGAGACGCTCCAGGGGCCCGAACTCCTTTACCATCTCCACGACCCGCGTCAGGGCCCGCCGGAAGGTGCGCGGGCGTTCTCGTAAGGAAAGAACGCCATCGCGCAATTCTAAGATCGGTTTAATTTGCAACAGATTGCCCAGGAAGGCAGCCGCCCAGCTCACACGACCTCCCTTGCGCAGATATTCCAGCGTATCCAACACCGCGAAAAGACGCGTGCGCGGCACCATGCTACGGGTCTCTTGCGCGATCTGTCTGAGCGGCTTTCCCGCCAGAGCAGACTCAGCCGCGGCGATAGCCAGCCAGCCTGCCGCTAGCGAGGTGTTGAGGCTGTCCACCAGCTCTATCTGAGTGTCCGAGACGGCGACTGCCCCCGCGTGAGCCGAGTTCATGATCCCGCTCAAGGTGGATGCCGTGTGAACCGAAACAACGCCGTGGCTCAACGTGACCAACCGGCGATAAACCTCCTCAAAAACCCCCGAAGCCGGTTGCGAAGTGGATGGCAACGTGGGGCCGGCCTCCAGGCGGTGATAGAATTCCTCGTCGCTGATGTCTATCCCATCGCGAAAGGTCTCAGACCCGAATCGCACTACGCAAGGCACGATGATGATGCCCAGCCGTTCGGCCAGTGATTGGGGTACGCTGGTTGTACTATCGGTAACGACCCTTACCGCTGGCGCCATGGCTCAAAGGCTTTCATAGACGATAACGCCCATCGCGCTGGCTCCCAGGTGCGCGGCCAGAGACGGTGGGTAGGTGATAACCGGGAAATCCCGATCCTGGTAGGTTAGCTCAAGGCGTTCCAGCAACTCTGCTGTATCTCCATCAAAGTTGGCCTGGACAATAGCCATCTGTTCAATCTGAGAGAATTCGGTGATGAACTCATACAGCTTATCTACGGCGCGTTCCCTGGTGCGCACCTTCTCCAGCGGGATCAGCTCTCCCTCATCTACGGTCAATAACGGCTTGATATTGAACATCGTCCCCAGCACCGCCTGCGGTACACTGATGCGGCGGCTGCGCTGCAAATAGTCCAGCGACTCTATGAAGAAGACAGCATAGATGTGCGGAATCATGCCCCGCACCGTGCGAACGATGTCATCCAGATTGCGCCCCGCCGCCGCGGCCTCTGCTGCTGACTTGACCAGGATACCTAACCCCAGGGAAGTGGAAAGGGAATCCACGACGGCAATGCGGGTACGGGCCAGAAGCCCTGTACTGGCGGCCACGGCTGCCGCGTAGGTGTTCTCAAGCCTGCTTGAGACGTGAATAGAAAGGATCTGGTCGGTCTGTTTGCCCAGCCGGATGTAGAGGTCCGTGAACTCGTGTGCCGGCGGTGCAGACGTAGTAGGCAGTAAGCGCGTCGTGGTGAGGAGACGAAGGAAGTCCTGGGGCGTGATGTCCAGCCCTTCGCGATAGATCTTGTCGCCCAAGTGGACGCGATTGGGCACAACCGAGATGCCCAGCCGCGTCACGTCCTCCGGCTCCAGATAGGCGCTGCTATCGGTAACGACTCTTACGCGACCCAAACGTTCCTCACTCGGCAGAAATGATGTAATGATAATAGGGCTGTTCGCCGGAAACCAGTTCCACATCCTGGGCAGGATAGCGAGCGCGCACGGCCTCCGCCAATGCCTCTGCCGCCTCCTGGCTCTCAGGTTCCCCGCGGTAGATGGTGATGATCTCGGTCTCTTGCGCCCTCATTTGTTCCAGAAGTGTCATGGCAACGTCTGTGGCTCTGGAACCCTTTGTGGTGAGTTGATCGTTCAACAGGCCGATCACGTCGCCTGGCGCGACCTGGATACCGTTGAACCGTGCCGCGCGCACCGCGACCGTGACTTCACCCGTCTGAATGTCGGCCAGGGCGGCTTCCATGTCTCTGGCGTTGGCATCCAGGTCGGCCTGGAGGCTGAAGGCCAGAAAGGCAGCGATGCCCTGCGGGATCGTCTTGCTGGGCACGACGCGCACGTCCTTGTGGCTTAGTTGCTGGGCCTGGCGGGCCGTGAGGATGACGTTGCTATTGTTCGGCAGGACAATGACCTGGTCGGAGGGCGCACCTTCAATAGCCTTCAACACCTCCTCTGTACTGGGGTTCATCGTCTGGCCGCCGGGTACAATGGCCGAAATGCCGAGGCTGAGAAGAACCTGCTGCAAACCACGTCCGGGCACCACCGCCACTACGCTGATGGGTGAGACTGCCCTCGCGCTGGGTGTGGGTACTTGCCTGCTGGCCGCTGCCGGCCCTTCGCCGCTGCCAGAGCCATGCACAAATTCCCTGAATTGCTCCTGCATGTTTTCTACTATGATCTGGCTCAACCGCCCAACGCTCGCGCCGTAGTTGAGGGGCATCCCCGGCTCGTTGGTATGCACGTGCACCTTGACCGCACGTTCGTCACCCACGACGATGACGGAATCTCCCATGCGGCTGATCGTATCGCGGATGGCCTCTACGTCCAGTCTTTCACCCTGGATGATGTACTGCACGTCGTAGCCGTAGCCACCTGCCAACGCCTCGGCGTGGCCGGCGAAAGATGTCGTCTTCATGTCGCTCTCGGTGATCGTCTCTCCTCGCAGGCAACGTAACCAGCCTTCAAGGATGTAGTAAAGGCCCTTGCCGCCGGCGTCCACCACCCCTGCTTCGGCCAGGACCTTCAGCAAACTGGGTGTCTTCTCCACAGCCTCGCCAGCCGCCTGCACCGTGTGATCCAGGACGAAGCGGAAATCGCTGGCAAGAGCAGCGGCGCGGCGAGAGGCGTCGGCTGCCTCGCGCACGACGGTGAGGATGGTCCCCTCCACCGGCCTCTGCACGCCCCGATACGCGGTGGTGCTTCCTTCTTGCAAAGCCGTCGCAAAGGCCGCCGTCGTGAGGGTAGGGCTCCTGTCCACTGCGCGCGCCATGCCCCGCAATATCTGTGAGAGGATAACACCCGAATTGCCTCTCGCGCCCATCAGCGCACCGTGGGCGAGGGCTTGCAGAAGCGCGCCCACCGAGGGATCGCGTACGGTCTTCATCTCCTGGCAAGCGTCCCGCATGGTCAACAGCATGTTGGTGCCTGTATCGCCGTCGGGAACGGGGAAGACGATCAGGGCATTCACCGCGCCGTGGTTCAATTCCAGCCAGCGATATGCTGCCTCCATCATCGCGCCCCAGTCATCCGCATCCAACGCGGTGACGGGCACTCCAGCCGGATATTTGCCTGCCATGGTGAAGGCAGGATTGGGCACATCGGCAAGGGGAACGGCCAATCCCGAAGCCTCCGGTTGCTGGTATACAGGGCTCAGGTGGCCCCGTTGCTCACGCGCAAGCCCTGGACGTGCACGTTCACCTCGGCGACAGGTATGCCCAGGATCTTCTCCAGGTTGAACTTAACCCGGCTCATCGCCGCGCGCGCGACCTCAGAGATGCGCGTACCATACTCCACGATGACGTAGAGGTTCACCGTGATGCGATCACCCTCCACCTGAACCTCAACGCCGCGCCGGGAATGGTCGCGGTGGAGAACCTCTGCCAGTTCTCCGATCCGGTTTTTGCTTGCCATACCGACAATGCCGTAACATTCCAGCACAGACTGGCTGGCGATGGCGGCGATGGCAAGGGGTGAGATCTGGATTCTACCCAGTTCGCTCCTCTCGTCCATAGGCTTACCCTGTGACCTTCAGAGCGAGGCCACTTTTTGCGTGAAACTTACATCTATGGTATATTAAGCAAGTTGTCAGGGCGAAGCCCCTGACACTCCACGGGAACAAACCCCGCCACGGCGGGGAAGTTGCTGATTCTGTCACGGGAAGTAAAGGAGACCCTAATGGCTAATTGCGAGCGCTGCGGGCGGGGCCCCCAGTTCGGTCATAACGTCAGCCACTCCTTCGTGCACACCAAACGCCGCTGGCGACCCAACGTGCAACGCAAGGTCATCTTGAACAAAGGCGTGCCCCGTCGCATCTACATTTGCGCCAACTGCCTGAAGACGCTGCGCAGGGGCTAGAGCCGGCGCGCGGCCATCTTTGCCTTGCGTGACGTCGGACATTCATAGCGCAGAGCGTTGAGATTCGCAGGCTACCGAAGGGTAGCCTGCGTTCTATTTGTCGTCTGTTAGCGGGAGTTTCTCCTCTTCGGCTGGCGCGCCAACGTTTTGGCACTCGCGCGCAGCCGGGCTATCGCAGCGGCAACACCCTCAGGAGCCCTATAAATAGACGTCCCAGCTACCAATACGGTCGCGCCCGCCGCCACAACCTGTGCCGCCGTCTCAGCATCAATCCCGCCGTCCACTTCTATCTCCGGGGTGATGCTTTCAGCCCGCAGCATTGTTCTTAGCCGCCGTAATCGCTCCACGCTACGCGGGATGAATGTCTGGCCTCCGAACCCAGGCTCTACCGACATAACCAGCACGAGCGCGGCCTGTGGGAGAACCTCCTCAATACTCGTCAGTGGCGTAGCCGGATTCAGAGTCACGCCGGGAAGGGCTCCCAGTTTCCTGATCTGCTCCAACGTGGCGTGAAGGTGCGGGCAGGCCTCTACGTGCACCGTGAGATAGTTGGCTCCCGCTGCGGCAAAATCGGCCAGGTAGCGCTCTGGTTTCTC
>JADYZS010000418.1 GCA_020853075.1 Anaerolineae bacterium
CATGACTTCACCCAAGGCCATCGCATCGTATCTGCACGCCTGCGCCGGTTTGATCTCCGTATATTGTACAACTCTGTCTGCCATCTGCTACCTCCTGAGTGTTGGCGAAGATGCAAAGCAAAGATGTCTCAGCCGCGAGCCTCTCTAATCCAGGCCAGGAGTTCGGTGGTCTTGGCCGCGATGGCATCATAGTTCCCGGCCTCCACCCACTCCTTTCTGATGAGGTTTGAACCAACCCCAACGGCAGTCACACCAGCCTTGAACCAGGTTGTAATACTCTCTTTCGTGGCTTCCACTCCGCCCGTCGGCATGATTCTCGTCCAGGGGCAAGGCCCCAAAATAGATTTGACAAAGTTGGGCCCTCCCACCGAGTCGCCCGGAAAGACCTTTACGATCTCAACGCCCAACTCCTCGGCTTCGGAGATCTCCGAGGCACTGCCACAACCAGGGCTGTAGGCGATCTTGCGACGGTTGCACAACCGCGCCACTGCCGGATTCAAGATCGGCCCCACGACGAAGTTCGCGCCGTTGCCGATGTAGAGAGCAGCCGTGGGCGCATCTATGACGGAGCCAACACCAAGGATGAGTTTGGGATTGGCCTTCGCAACGTGCTGCGCCAGTTCGGCATAAACCAACGGGGCGAAGTCTCCCCGGTTTGTGAACTCCACCAGTCGCGCGCCACCCGCCGCGCAGGCCGCCGCAACCTTTTTAGCGACTTCAGCGTCCCGGTGGTAGAAGACCGGAACAAGTCCCGTCTCCACAATAGCATTCAATACTTCTAGCCTGGTAAATCGTGCCACCGCTGGCCTCCTTCTCTGCGATATGTCATAGGTTGTTTGTCTCCTGTGTGTGAAGGCAAGTGCATTACACAACAGAGTCGGCGTTTTGTCAAACCTAAAGGTCAGTAGAGACGAGCCGGCGGCTCGTCTCTACGAAGACCCTTAGGGTTTGGAGTTGCGCTTGCGGCGAGAAGCGACTAAACTACCTACGGGCTCTATTCTCACCGGCAGAGCGTTGTCACATTTGCGGCCTGAGCGGTGTTATTCTATTGAGCCACCGTGATGGCAGGGAGAGACCGGTTTGTCTCACTCCGAAGCGCTTCTGGAAGGGTTACGCCAGGGCGATGAGGTAGCCTTTGAGACCATCTTCCGTACCTATTATGGCCGAGTGTTCGCTCTGGCTTACCGGCTATTGGGATCGGCCCAAGAGGCAGAGGACGTCGCTCAGGAAACATTCCTGCGGCTGTATCTGCGCCCCCTTCCGCGAGGCAGAGAGCACAACCTCCTTGCCTGGCTGTTGAAAGTCGCTACGAACCTGGGCTACAACGCCGCCCGCGCCCGGCGACGTCGGCAGGTAAAAGAAGAAATGCCCGCTACGGCTAACACCTCTGAGCCAGACCCTGCCGATCAGGCCATGCAGGCAGATAGGAGCGGGCATGTGCGCGAGGTGCTGGCCCATCTCCCTGAACGCCAGGTTCAGATCCTGCTCCTGCGCCATGTCGGGCTCAGTTACGAGGAATTGGCGACCGCGTTAGGTGTCGCCCCGGGGAGTGTGGGCACACTCCTGGCTCGCGCCGAGCGGGCCTTTCAACAGCGTTACTCGGAGTTAGAGGAGAAGTGACCCATGATGACCCTATCCCGATGCCCCGACGAAGGCATGTGGCGAGCCTATCTGGATGGGCAGTTATCGGCAACTGAGCAAACAACTCTGAAGGAGCACCTGAGCGGCTGCGGAGGATGCGCGGAGACCATCGCGCGCTCAGAATCCCAGGCAACTTTAGTCTATGATGCACTGACCCAGGCCGCGAGCCACGAACCGGCCACCGGAGCGGCCTGGCAGCGATTCCGCACCCGTCATCTTGCTCCTGCCCGTTACCCATTAAACTGGAGGTTAAGAACGATGTGGCAAAGTCTGCGTTTCCGATCCTGGCGACCCGCTCTGTTGGGCGCCCTGTTGGTTACTCTCGTAGTAAGCGTCATGGCGATTGCCCCGCTGCGTACGGCTGCCAGCCAATTCCTCGGCATCTTCCGCGTGCGCAAGTTCGCCGTCATCTCCATTGATCCTGCACAGGTGCGCAATCTGGCGGGCTTTGAGCAACAGGTCTTCAGCCAGCCTCAGGTCAGCGAGGTGGAACCCGTAGAGGTAGCCGGCGCGGATGAAGCCAGCCTGCTGGCCGGCTTCCGCGTCCTCGTACCCGGCCGTCTGCCGGACGGGTCTAACGTTACACCTCAATTCGTCGTTGTCGGCGCGACCAGCGCCCGCACCGAAGTCAACCTGGCAGCGGCGCGTGCCCTCCTCCAGATGGCTAACCTCCCGACAGATGCCATTCCTGCCGACAGGGAGACGGTGGAAGTCACCGCGGATATCCCGCCCGTGGTCACGTTGAGTTATGGTAGAGGAGCGGCAGCGTTGACCATCATCCAGGCGCGGAGCCCGGAAGTCAACGTGCCGGAGGGAATTGACCTGGCACGCGTGGGCGAGGTCGGGCTGCAACTCCTGGGCCTTTCACCGCAGGAAGCGCAACGCCTGAGCCGGAGCATAGACTGGGCGACCACGCTGATTATCCCGGTTCCGACAGACATAGCATCCGTCAGAGAAGTCACCGTGCGGGGGGTGTCCGGCTATCTCATCGGGCAAAGAAGTGGAAACCGGCCAGGCGGCGACCCGGATGAAGCGACCTATGGCGCATATACACTGATCTGGGAAGAACGGGGTGTGCTATACGCGGTGATAGGCAACATGGAAGCATCGGTACTGACGGAGGTGGCCGAATCGCTGCGATAAGCAACTCGCAGGATCTAGCGATCCAAACCGAAAGGCTGCGAAAAGAATACGGGACTACGGTGGCCGTAGATGACCTCAACCTCGCCGTGGAGCGAGGTGAGATCTTCGGCTTCCTGGGCCCCAACGGTGCGGGCAAGACCACGTCGCTCAAGATGCTCTTGGGTCTGGCGCGCCCTACCGCCGGAGCCGCCTGGGTGCTGGGAAGGCCCGCCGGCGATTGGCGCGTCCGCGCGCGCGTGGGCTTCCTGCCGGAGCACTTCCGCTTTCAGGAATGGCTGAAGGCGACGGAATTCCTGGAGGTCCACGCTCGCCTGTACGGCATGCCCGCAGACGCGCGCCGCCGACGCGTGGGCGAACTGCTGGAAACCGTGGGCCTGAGCCGCCATGCCGACAAGCCGCTGCGCGACTTCTCCAAAGGGATGCTGCAACGCATCGGTCTGGCCCAGGCACTCCTCAACGAGCCAGATCTGGTCTTCCTGGACGAACCTACTTCGGGCCTGGATCCTTTGGGCCGCCGGTTGGTGCGCGACATCATCCACTCCCTGCGCGCTCGCGGCATCACCGTCTTTCTCAATTCGCACCTTCTGAGTGAGATTGAGATCACCTGTGACCGCGTCTCTTTCATCCGTCGTGGCCGCATCGTGCAGACCGGAAAACTGGAGCAACTTCTCGCCGCCGAAACCGAGGTTGAACTGCGGGTGAACGGCTTGTCTCCAGAACTCCTGCGCGATGCCGCTCGCTTCGGCCAGAGCGTCAGTTTAGACACTGACAGGCTCGTCGTGCGCATGGTCGGTGAGGAAGGCGTGCCCGATTTAGTGGCCTGGCTGGTGAGGCAAGGCGCACGGGTGTATAGCGTCACGCCTCGCCGTCTCTCGCTGGAGGACCTCTTCCTGCGGTTGATGGAGGGAGAAGAGGCCGGATGAGAATACCCCTGATTGCCTGGCTGACCCTGCAAGAAGCGAGGCGGCGCAAACTGCTCTGGGTCGGAGTCGTCCTCGGCCTGGCCTTCCTGTTCCTCTTCGGTGTGGGCTACTATTTCATGTATCGCGACATCTCGCGCCAGATGGGCCCCAACAACTTGCAGATGCGAGAGGTCTCCAACTTCTTCATCATGGCGGGGCTTTACGCGGCCAACTTCCTGGTCGTGATGGTAAGCGTCCTGGCCTCGGTGGATACCATCTCCGGCGAGATTGCCTCTCACTCTATCCAAAGTGTCGTCACGAAGCCTCTGCGTCGTTGGGAGGTTGTCCTCGGCAAATGGGTTGGGTTTGCAGCCATCGTGGCGGGCTGCGTCCTGTTTCTGGGCGGAGGAGTTGTCGCCATCGGTTGGGTCATCAGCCGCCACGCGCCGCCGAATCTGCTGTCAGGGATGGGCCTGATGACCCTGGAAGGGCTCATCTTATTGACGGTGACCATCCTGGGCGGCACGCGCTTATCCACCCTGGCAAACGGGGTCGTCGCCTTCATGCTGTTCGGCCTGGCCTTTATCGGCGGCTGGACGGAACAGATCGGATCCCTGATACGCAACGAGGCCGCAGTCAACGTCGGTATCGTCAGCAGCCTCATCATACCCACCGAGGCGCTCTGGAAGCGCGCTGCCTATCTGATGCAGCCGCCTGCGCTCGCCAGCCTCGGCATAACCCCCTTCTCGGCAACGTCAGTACCCAGCCCGGCAATGATAGGATACGCGATTCTCTATACCCTGGTAGCATTGACCGCTGCACTCTACCTCTTTGAGCGGCGCGATCTTTAGAGACTATCTCACAAGTCAGCGGATAGGTAGCCTGCAGTCGGCTGCCGTGTACGCCTGGCGTACGCGACAGGTGGACGCCGCCCCGCGGGGTCGGCTTGCCCTGCCGAGTACGGCTGGGCGTACACGGCACCGTAGAGTTACAGCATGGTATACACGGCGCCGACGAGGTGCCGCTTGCGCCTGGCGGCGCAAGACGACAGGCAAGCGACGGATTAGCGGATACTCCCCGTCACGCGAAGGCCATCCGCTAATCCGCGAGGCCGAAGGCATCCGCTGACGCCCATCCGCTGTCCTTCCTAGGTTTTGAGATAGTTACTTAGTCCTCTCGTCTGTCGCCGTTGGGAATCTACCTCTCTTGCGCAGCAACCCCATCCGTGCTACAATCGCCCCACAAACGGCTGCTTCCACACCCCAAAGGATGGAATGACACAACTCTATCTGATTCGCCATGCTCTGACTGACTGGGTGAGCAACGGCCAGTTGGCCGGCTGGACACCCGGCATTCATTTGAACGAGGAGGGCCACAAACAGGCGGAGTCGCTGGCGCAGCGACTGGAGCCGATACCGCTTGCCGCCATCTACTCTAGCCCCCTGGAACGAGCATTGGAGACTGCGCAAGCCATTGCCGGACCCCGCAACCTGACGGTGCAGACCAGAGACGGCGTCGGGGAAGTGCGATATGGCGAGTGGACCGCTCGGCCCCTGAAAGAATTGAGCAAGTCCGACACTTGGCTCGCCGTACAGGTCTATCCCAGCGGCACGCGCTTTCCGGGCGGCGAGACGCTGCGCGAGGCGCAAGCGCGTGCCGTGACCGAGATAGACGCGATCTGCCAGACGCATCCGAAAGATGCTGTCGCCGTCGTCTCCCACGCCGACGTCATCAAGGCCGTCGTGGCCCATTATCTCGGCCTGCACCTTGACCTCTTTCAGAGGATCGTTATTTCGCCTGCATCTATAACCATCGTTCACTTTGGCAGGCTTGGCCCATGGCTGATCCGGCTCAACGAGACCGGGCCTTTGGAGCCACCGCCCAAGGAAGACGATAAGGATAGTAAGCAGGAAGACGGGAAAGAGGAACGTAGCAAGGCCGGAATTGAGGAATCCATAGCACCTGGAGCGACCGCAACAACCCCGGTCACCACTGGCCCCTCCTAAATGTTGAAAGGACGAGCAACTTCCTATGCCTCGGTCTATTTACGATCTTGATCCTGTTTCTGCCATCACCGCCGATGCGGTGGGCGAGCCGGGTAAGCGTGTTTTCTATTTGCAGGCACGCCAGGGGAAACGAACAGTCACGCTGCTCATTGAGAAAGAACAGGTGCGGGCCCTGGCGACGGGCATAGACCAATTGATAGAGCAGATGGAGCAGAAACTGTCGCGTCCCTCCTCTGAGCAAGAAACCCCTCTGCAATCCGATCTTGTACTGCAAGAGCCGTTGGATCCGGAGTTTCGTGTAGGGCAAATGGGGTTGGGTTTTGACGAAGAGCGCGGCATGATTATTTTGATCGCCCAAGAAGCAGTGGCCGAAGGCGAGGACGCGGACAACGCAGCGGTTGCCCGCTTCTGGGCAACCCGTGGACAAATGCGCGCGCTCAGCCGTCACGCCCAGGCAGTCGTAGAGCAAGGCCGCCCTACCTGTCCCTTATGCGGACAACCGATAGACCCGACAGGACATTTCTGCCCGCCCAGGAACGGGCACAATCGCCAACAAGCCGTTCTTCCATGAGCGATGATCGCGAAGCCCAGGCTACACCGCTTGGCAACCGGGTGGCCGACCGCAGGACAATTCTTCGCCTTCTCCGTGAGGGCGAGATGGAATCACTCGGCCTCTTGCCCTGGAGCACCAACTATACGTTTCTGGTCTCTGTAAGCGATTCCGCGCTGCAAACTCTGGCCGTGTACAAGCCCCGCAAAGGCGAGCGTCCCCTGTGGGATTTCCCCACGGGGACGCTCTGTTTGCGCGAGTATGCCGCCTTCCTTGTGAGCGAAGCCCTGGGCTGGATGCTTGTGCCCCCCACCGTGTTGCGCAACGGGCCGCACGGCCTGGGCATGGTGCAGCTCTACATTGATGTGGAACCCGACGAGAATTTCTTCACCTTCCAGGACAAATGCCCCGATGATCTCAGGCGGATCGCCGCCTTTGACTGCGTAGTGAACAACGCGGACCGCAAAGGTGGGCATTGTTTGCTAGGCAAGGACGGGCGCGTTTGGGCCATTGATCACGGCATCACTTTCCACGCCCATCCCAAGTTGCGCACCGTCATCTGGGACTTCGCCGGTGAACCGTTGCCGGAAGCCGTGGCGTGCGACCTGCGCGCGCTGCGCTCGCGACTGGAGCCTCCCAATCCCCTGGATGCGAACCTGGCAAAGTTGCTGTCGCCGGAGGAGATGCGCGCCCTGCGGCGGCGACTGGACGTGCTGTTAGACACCGGGACCTTTCCGCAACCCAGTCACGGGCCGAGCGTCCCCTGGCCGCCAGTGTGATGGGTACTTGGCAGTCCCTAAGAAAATACAGGGGGTTGATTTCTGGTCAGCGGATTGCCTGCGGCATAGCGGATTAGCGAATGATGCCTATCTACGAGAGGACTATCCGCTAATCCGCTACGCGTAGCATCCGCTGAACCGAAGGCATACGCTGACGCCTACTTGCTCTCCTTCCATGATTTTTCGGATAGTCTCTAACGGTCTTTGTAGAGACGAGCCGGCGGCTCGTCTCTACAGACCTTTGCGGTTTCCGCTCCACCGCGTCATCCCTCGTTTGTGAATGAGGGTCAGAAGAGGCTCTTCTGCTGTGCCGGGGGAACAACCTATGCTCCGCCCGCGGCCAGGTGTGCCAGGCGCGTCGGTTCCGGCAGACGACAGCCGCGACAGCAGGCAATGACGATGGCGATGGCCCCCGCCAGATCAACACGATGACCCACGCTGACGTACACCGGGCTAACTCCCTTGCGCGTCCGCAGCACAGCACCGATGACCTCATCTTTGTCTATTAAGGGCGACCACGCGCCAGGGTCATGGCCGGGCTCCTCGTATTTGCCCGTCAAGCGAGACTTGGCACAACCGATAGTGGGCAGATCTGTGAGAATACCCAGGTGCGAGGCAAGCCCCAACCGGCGCGGGTGGGCGCGTCCTTGCGCGTCGCAGAGCAACAGGTCGGGCGTGGCGGACAGTTGCCGCAGAGCAGAGAGGATAACCGGCACTTCGCGAAATGAGAGGAGGCCCGGTACGTAGGGAAATGTCACCGCCTGCTCCGCGCTGACCCGTTCCACAGGCTGCAGATCGGGATACGTAAGGATGACCACTGCCGAGCGCGCGGTATGGCCTGAGATACCGACGTCAATACCGCCGATTCTTTTCGGGATAGTTGCCAGCGACGTCTCCTGCACCAGCGGGGCAAGGCGGCGCTGGATAGCCCTGGCCTCCTGCGGCGACACGGCCCACGGGTGAGAGACGGAAGAAGCCATAGTCACCTCCCAGGTGTCAGCCACAACTGCGTTTCCATCATACCTTATTATACACCTTCCAATCTGCTATTGGACAAAAGCCAACGGCTGAATAGCCGTGCCTTGTAGGGGCGAGGCATGCCTCGCCCCTACAGATTGGGCTTTCAGCGGACTGCCGTCGGTTCCTAACCTGCTATACTCGTCAGCCCCACGTCCCCTCACTGTCGGGTTTCCATCTTGCACCTGCCCCTAATCTATGGTAGAGTGGTATTGACTTGGAGCAAAGTCCTGTCTCAAACGGGCAAGGTTGCCTACCGTTTTGTCTTTCAGCATCGTAGGAGGTTGGACCGGCAATGAAGTCTTTCCGTTTCCTGTGCCTGGTCTTGGTTGCCATACTATCACTGATCTTCTCTGGCGCCGCGCATGCGCAGAGCAAATCCCTAGATTGGGATCGTTTTGACTTTGACATCACCGTGCAGCCCAACGGCGACCTGCGCGTTGTGGAGACGCAGAAGATTGTTTTCACCAGCGGCAGTTTCACCTTTGGCACGCGCGGCATTGAGACAGACCGCCTGAGCGACATCACCGACGTGGAAGTGCGGGAAGGAGACCGGGCCTATCGCCGCTCCGATAGCGAAGATCCCTACACCTTCCAGGTCTATCAGGATGGTAGCGAACGCAAAATCAGGTGGTTCTTCCCGCCCACAAAAGATGCCACCCGTACCTACACGCTGGGCTATACCGTGAAAGGCGCGCTACGCTACTACGATAGTGGCGATCAGATTTGGTGGGTTCCTATTGTGGCAACTCGCTCCTTTCCCGTGAACGCCAGCAAGGTCGTGGTGCATCTCCCTGAAGGCGTGAAGGTGCAGAATTACGACGCCTACGGCGCACCCGCCGACGTGCAGCAGGTGGACGAGCGCACCGTCTGGTTCACCAGCAAGGATCGTATCCCTGCCGGCCAAGAGATGGAAATACGGGTGGAGTTCACCCCTGGCGTCGTCGCAGGCGCGCCGGCTCCCTGGCAGACGAAAGTGGATGAAGAGCAGGCGGCGCGTGAGCAGCAGGAGATATACAACACCACCAGGCGGCCCGTAATGGACCTGATGACGTTGGCACTGAGCCTCTTCTTCCTCATAGGTGGTCTTACAGGGCTTTACGTGCTGTGGTACGTGCGAGGGCGCGACAAGCCCGTGGGCCTGGTGGCCGACTACCTGGCCGAGCCACCAGCAGGCCTTCCGGCGGGCGTGGCTGGGACGTTACTGGACGAGCAGGCCGACATGGAGGACATCGTTGCTACCATTGTTGACCTGGGCCGCCGTGGCGTCCTGAGCATGCAAGAAGTAGAGGAGCCGGGATTACTGGGCATCGGCAGCAAAAAAGATTTCATCTACCGGCTTGAGGGCGACACTGGCACTCTGCGTCCCTACGAGAAACTGCTGGTGGAGAGGCTGTTTGGCGCGAGCGGCAAAGAGCGCCGTCTGTCTGACCTTAAAGAGAAATTCTATACCGCGATCCCCAAGATCAAATCGGAACTCTACGACGAA
>JADYZS010000419.1 GCA_020853075.1 Anaerolineae bacterium
CTTCTTCAGCTCTGCCGGAGTGCTTTCCAAATCGTGCCAGGGAAGGGCTGCCACTTTGGTTTCCAGCACCACAGGGGTTGCGTTCTCCGCCTCGCCATCCACGTGCGCGCCCGGGTCTATCGTAAAGAAGGTGAAGCCGGCTGCTGCACAGGCATCAATATCGGCAGGAATCTTCAAGTGGTCGGCATCTGCGCCCACGGGCCCGCGCCAGCCTCCCTGGAAGGTGCCCCAGGTGGCATCCGCCATCACGTCGTCTGGTTTCCGGCGAGTACGCTCCATCTCGCGCATAGATTGCTGGGCAAAGATCGGCGCAATGGTGCAGCCAGGGGTTGCGCTCAAGACGTGAGTAAGGGCGCGCACGTGGCCCGGCGTCGCCAGCCCCAGACGGTCACCGAACCCTGCCGAGGTCGCGATGCCCAGGAGAGCCGGTTGTAGCCAGGGAAGCACTGCACGCAGGGCCCGCCCGTTCGCATGGCTTGTCGGGCAAAGTCTGAGCGCGTAACCATCTCCGAACTCCTGCTGTTCGCCTTGAAAGCGGGCAAGCGTTGGGTGTTCCGGACGCGCGAGGATCGCTAGTTGCTTATCGGCCTTACCTTTGTGGAGCCAATAGGCCGCCCCAGCCTGCACGACGAAAGAAGCAGGATAGAGCGATGCGCCAAAGCGCCCTTGTATATCGGTCAAGGAAAAGCGGAACATATCGGTCATTTTGTCTCCTAAAGTGGGGAAGATTCAGTGGGACGCCTTTACAGATGCCCCATGGCGCGCAGGCTTTCTATGGCCTCGGCGCGCGGCAGGGAGGGTTCTGCGCCCGCGACAGTGACAGAGAGCGCGCCGGCTGCATTGCCATAGCGCACGGCCTCCAGCAGCGGTTCGCCACGGCCCAGAGCGACGGCCAACGCGCCACAGAAGGCATCGCCCGCCGCCGTCGTATCCACTGCTTTCACCCGGTAAGCGGGGACATGCGTCTCTCCCTCAGGCGAAATAACGAGCGCGCCATGTTCTCCCAGCGTGACGATGACGGTCTTCAAATCCGCGTAGGTCACCCGCAGAGAACGAGCAGCCTCTAATGCCGCGGGGACGCCATCCGGCTTATGCCCTGTGAGCGCGGCGATCTCGCCTTCGTTGGGAACGAGAATGTCCACCGCTGCCAGTAGATCCCGAGGCACTGGCTGCGCGGGCGCGGGATTCAAGATGACGGTGCGCCCGGCCTGTCTGGCTACGAAGGCGGCGCGCGCGGCTATCTCAAGGGGGATCTCCAGTTGCAACAGAAGGACGTCGCAGACGGCAATGGCATCTGCGGCCTCGTCCACGTCGTCCACAGTCAGCGCGCGGTTGGCCTGGGGCACGACGATGATACTATTATCACCCTCGGCATCCACGACGATCAGCGCGACGCCTGTGCCGTGGCCCGGATCCCGCCGCACGTAGCGCGCGTCTATGCCTTCTCTCGCCAGTGTGCCACGGAGTGCGTCGCCAAAGGAATCGGTTCCGACGCGGCCTATCATGGTCACCTGACCGCCGGAGCGGGCCGCGGCAATGGCCTGGTTATTCCCCTTGCCACCGATGAAGAGGCCAAAGCCTGTGCCGAGAAGCGTTTCGCCCTTGGCAGGGCGGCGCAGCGCGCGCACCACCATGTCCATGTTAAGGCTGCCCACGACGGCGATGCTGGGTTTGTTGGATCGTTGGTGCATTGTATGTCCTCCTATGCTACGCGCCAACCGCGCTATATGATCGGAGCCCACGCCGCCAGAGGGCAACGAGCAGCAGGATGAAGACCAGGAGCCAGCCTATCTGCAAGGCCAATCCCTCTAGGGTCTGGCTGGTAGTCAGACGCCCCAACAAGACTTCCACCGGGAAGGAAAGGGTAAAGCGAAATGGCACCACCTGGGCAACCGCAGTGACGGCGGGCGGGAAGAGCGTAAGGGGAGCCAACACCCCGGAGAGCATCATGCGCACGCCGTACCAGAGTTCGCTGACGGCCAGCGACTGGCTGATCCAGAAGGCAAGCAAGCCGATGGCATAAGAAGACACGAAAACGAGGGCCCACGCGCCCACCGTCGTCAAGATGAAGAGGCTCACCCGCACGAACGTCAGATGATACTGTTGGCCCGGAACGAGCCAGGCGGCTGCCACCAGCGGCGGCAGGAGGATGGGGAGCCGGAACGCTTTATCGGCCAGATGGATCGTCATGTGGTCAAAGAAAGGGTTCATGGGCCGCAAGAGGAGGGGCGAGAGTTCCCCCAAACGAATCTGCCGATCCAGTTCCCAGTGCACCCAGACCGCCGTCATCTGGCGCACAAAGATGGCGGCCAGATAATAGGCGACGAAATCGCTGCTGGAGTAACCGCCCACCGGCCCCGCCGAGGAGATGGAGAGCCACACGGCCATCATCACCAGGGGCAGGAGGCCGCTGGTCATCCAGATGACGATGCTGGCGCGATACTCCAGGATAGAGCCCCAATGGGCCCGCGCGTAGGCTGCGACTTTCCGAAACATGAGGACTATTCTACCCTCATCGGCACGTTCTTGACAAGTTGGGTAACTGGGGCTTAAATGTTGTCATCACCGGAGGAACCATGAAAATCCAAGCCATTGAAGTCTATCACGTGGCGATGCCTATTATTTATCCCTTCCGCGTTTCGTTTGGCGACATCGCTCACATTGAGAGCATCCTCGTGCGCATGGTGAGCGAGAAGCAGCATGGCTGGAGCGAATCGTGCCCGCTGGGCGCTCCGGCCTACAGCAGCGAATGGACGCACGGTGTGTTCATCATGGTGCGCGATTGGCTGGCTCCTCTGCTGGTCGGCAAAGAGGTCACCAGCGGTGAACAACTCCAGCGCGCGCTGTCTGGCGTCAAAGGGAACTACTTTGCGAAAGCCGCGCTAGATCTGGCCTGGTGGGATCTGCACGCGCGCGGCATGGGCAAACCGCTGTGGCAGGTCATCGGCGGCAAGGGCGCGACGGTGGACGTGGGCGCGGACATCGGCGTGATGGAGAGCCTGGACGCGCTCTTGGCCGAGATCGCCAAGGCGAAGGAGGCGGGCTTCAAGCGGCTGAAACTCAAATATCGTCCCGGCTGGGAACTCAATATGATCTCCGCCGTGCGCGAGGCATACCCCGACATGGTGATCCACGTGGACTGCAACAGCGCGTACACGCTGGCCGATCTACCGATGTTCCAGGAATTAGACCGCTACCACCTGGCGATGATTGAACAGCCATTGCAGCACGATGACCTGTTGGATCATGCCCGCTTGCAGGCGAGCCTCCGTACCCCGGTCTGCCTGGACGAGAGCATCGTGTCGGTGGATAAGGCACGCAAGGCGATGGCGCTGAAGGCGTGCCGCTGGGTCAACATCAAGTTGGGGCGGGTGGGCGGCCTGACGAACGCGCTGGCAATACACGATCTCTGCCAGGAGGCGGGGATTCCCTGCTGGGTCGGGGGGATGTTAGAGTCGGCGGTGGGGCAGGCGCACAGCATCGCCCTGGCGACGCTCCCCAACATCAAGTACCCGTCCGACATCTTCCCCACGAGCCGGTTCTATCACGAGGATTTAGGTGTTCCTGCGATCACGTTGAGCGGGCCGTCGCAGGTGACGGCGACGACGGAACCGGGCATCGGCTGCGAGCCGGACGCGCGGCGGCTTGAGGAGAGGTTAGTGGAGAAGGCGATAGTGGAGTGATAGAACGGGTTTCGGGAAATCAGGAAAGATTACGATTCAGGGTCGTTTTCAACGGGCTCAAGGTAGAGCGCAATCGCTTCTTGGATATTGGCGAGGGCCTCTTTCTTGCGTTCTAGCTACCCCTTCTATCTGAGAGCCGCTTTATAAGCCTGGCGTATGAACTCTGCGAACCCTTCGCTCTCGAAATCAAAGCCCGGCTTGACACGAATCAAAACAACATCTTGGCCTTCTCTATGTTCAATATCGGCTGACGATGGGGTATCCAATTTATCAGCCAGTGTCTTACTATGGTCAAAGACAACTATCCCCAACAGGTTCGCTACCTCATCCACCTTGAAATATCCGGGGGTAACGTGCACGGCTACAAGTAATTGGTTGGGACGCGTCTCCACGGTCAGCCAATTTCGCCCGTGCAATCGGAGCGCAACGTAGTACTTCTGATTCCAAGATACACCTTCAACTGCCACAATGGCCGGCACTTTATCGGCCAGTGTCTGCATAAGCGGAGCGGTTTTCGCGGAACAACGCTCTTGTAAATGCCACTTTTTACCGTCTTCCCAAGGCTTGTTCGTTTGACCATCGGGTACCCCGGTGACTTGCAGGCTCTCTTGGGGCAGCAAAATATCAGGAGACAGAAGGACGGTTTTTCCATCCAAGAATAGAGAGACCTCCACAATCTTCACGTTGACGTTGTGATTGAGAAGCCAACTGGCAACAGTTATGAGACGTTCGTGAACATTGCGCCCAACAATGATGATTCTCTGATCTTCATTCAAATCCACCTCTTCCTCAAGGAAATTGCTGACCAGCTCCTGAAAACGTGGCTCGCTGTTAGGATCTTTGTCGCGGTAATAACTTTCTGCCTGATTCTTAATGCTTTCATACGACCAGTGAGCCAGCGCTGAAGCATATCTGAGAGCCTGAAACTCAACCGGCGCATCTACGGTGTCGCGTTTGACTTCAATGATGACAATTTTTCCCTCGCGGTCAAGGGCCAGTAAATCTATCCTATTCTCAACCCCTGTGGCTTGAACTTGCCGCCCGATGATCAGCAATGGTTCGCCTAAAACCTCCGGCTTCCTTTCTATCCAATCCTCCAGACTCTGCTCCTTCAACTTTAGATCGGCGAAAGTTGAGCCTGATACGGGCTCAAGGTCTTGACCACTAACCTTCCAGAGCATTGTTGCCTCCTATCGCGCCGCAGTAGGGTGCGCTCTGCATCATTGTTCGTGACTGTGACAGAGCCCTGCCTCGGAAGCATCCCCCTTGACACGATATGGAACTGACTGCATAATACCTGCGCCAGCACGATGCGGGAGTGTATCGTATCATGGTTCAGAGTTGTTTGCAATCCCAGGTTGAATGAGGAGAAAGTCATGAGAATCGGTATCTTGGGTACAGGCACAGTCGGACAGATCATCGGCGCGAAACTGGTTTCGCTGGGTCACGACGTGGTGCTCGGCACGCGCGACGTGGCTAAACTGATGGAGCACAAAGAGACCCGTATGGGCCAGACGCAATCCTTCGCCGAATGGCACAAGCAGAACTCTCAGGTGAAGCTGGGAACGTTTGCTCAATCTGCATCCCACGGCGAAATCCTCTTCAACTGCACGGCGGGCGCAGGCTCGCTGGAGGCCTTGAGGATGGCAGGCGAAGCGAATCTGAAGGGGAAAATACTGATTGACATCGCCAACCCCCTGGATTTCTCCCGCGGCATGCCGCCCTCTTTGACCGTATCCAACACCGATTCCTTGGGCGAGCAGATCCAACGGGCTTTTCCCGCCGTCAAGGTAGTCAAGACCCTCAACACGGTGAACGCCAACGTCATGGTGAATCCGCGCCAGGTTGCCGATGGCGATCACCACATCTTCGTCTGTGGCAATGACGCCGCTGCCAAAGCCCAAGTCACCGACATCCTCAAAAATTGGTTCGGCTGGAGGCACGTGCTTGACCTGGGAGACATCAAGGCGGCGCGCGCGATTGAGATGTATTTGCCTCTCTGGGTGGGATTGTTTATGGCGCAGGGAACGCCGCTGTTCAACATCAAGATCGTGAGCTAGCATGAGTTCGCCAGGCCCGAGGCCAACTCCCGCTGCGCGGGCCGCGTAGATTGAGGGACTGAGGAATGGATGCTGACCTCCTGATCCACAGCGCGGCGCAACTCCTGACCCTCGCCGCCCATGGGCACAAACCAAAGCGCGGCGCGGCCATGTCCGACCTGGGCATCGTGCCCGATGGCGCGGTGGCCGTGCGCGGGGGACGCATCGTGCGCGTGGGGCCGACCGCGGAACTGCGCGCCTCGGTGCGGGCGACGCGCGAGGTGGATGCTACGGGCAAGGTTGTCATGCCCGGCTTCGTGGACCCCCACACGCACCTGGTCTGGGCGGGTGACCGCGCGCACGAGTTTGAGCAGCGCGTTGCCGGCGCGACCTATATGGAGATCATGGCCGCAGGCGGCGGCATCATGAGCACCGTGCGCGCGACCCGCGCCGCCAGCCTCCAAGACCTGGTAGCGCAGACGCGTCCCCGCCTGGATCGCATGTTAGCCCACGGCACGACCACCGCCGAGGCGAAGACGGGCTACGGCCTGACGTTGGACGATGAACTGAAACTGTTGGATGCCATCACCCTGCTGGCCGAGGATCATCCCCTGGAACTGGTTCCTACCTTCATGGGAGCGCACGCGATCCCGGAAGAGTATGGCGGACGGCCCGGTGCATACGTGGACCTGATTGTAGAGGAGATGCTGCCGACTATCGCGCACCTCAACTACCGGGTGGCGATAACGTCCGATGAGGATGACGCGGACTACGATTACGCAGACTATCGCCCAGCGGCCCGCTTCTGCGACGTCTTCTGCGAGGAGGGCGCGTTCTCGGTGGAGCAGTCACGCCGCATCCTCACCGCAGCGAAGAAACTGGGCCTCGGCCTGAAAATCCATGCGGACGAGTTCGCGCCTTTAGGTGGCACGCAACTCGCCGTGGCGTTACGCGCGACCTCGGCGGATCATCTGGTTTGCACGCCGCCCGACCAGTTGCAGGCTCTGGCCCGCTCCAAAACCATCGGCGTGGCTCTGCCGGGCACGCCCTTCGGTTTAGGGCAGAAGGAATACACGCCGGCGCGGGAGTTCATCGCCGCGGGCGGTGCGTTGGCATTGGCGACGGACCTGAACCCTGGCACCTCCTGGTGCGAATCCATGCCTTTCATCGTCGCGCTGGCCTGCCGTGCCATGCGCCTGACGCCCGCGGAGGCTATCGTCGCCGCCACCCTCAACGCGGCTCACGCCGTCGGGTTGGGACACAAGGCCGGCAGCCTGGAACGCAATAAAGAGGCCGATATCCTGATCCTGGATCTACCTGATTACCGGCATCTTGCCTACCAGTTTGGCGGCAATCCGGTGCAAGCGGTCTTCAAACGGGGGGAATTGGTCGCGGGGAAAGTATAAACAAGGTTGGACTTCGCACCGTCCTGCGGTATAATCTCGCCATGAGACGCGCCCTCGGCTCGCTGGATGCCATGCTCCTCTTCGTCCTCGTCATCGCTCGGGCCCGCATAGACACGCTGGCCGACCTCGTGCTCCCCACCCGCCTGCAAGATTTCACGCGCGCACCGATTGTCGGTACGCTCCTTCCTCCCCGCAGCCAGGAACTGCTGAAGGATTGGCTCACCGATCCTCTAGGGTTGCTTCTTCTGACGATAGTCTTCGGCGCGCTGGCCGCCTACCTTCTCGTAGATGCTGTGGGTGAGAAGCTCTCCGCCGCCGCGCGCTACCGGGTGAAACTGGCCCTCGTCTGGGCCATCATCCTGGCGCTGGTCGTCGCGCCCTCGTTGAAACTCGTGCTTCTGCGCCGGGTCGGCGGCCCCGCCAGTTATACCCACGACGGCGGTGTGATCCAGACGGAGGAGACGATCAAGCTCTTCCTCGCCGGTAAGAACCCCTACTATGAAGATTACGTCAATACCCCGCTGGCCGAATGGGGCCTGGACCTGCGCAGCGCGGTCTATCACTATCCCTACCTGCCCTGGACCTTCGTCTTCTCTACACCCTTCCAGGTGCTCAGCAACGCGCTGATCGGTTGGTATGACCAGCGGTTTGTCTATCTTCTCCTCTTTGTCCTGATGCTCGCCCTGGCGCCTGGTTTGGCGCGCGGCCCTACGGCGCGCCTCGGCCTGGTGATGACACTGGGGCTGAACCCCATCATGGGGAGCGACGTCATCTTTGGGCAGAACGATTCCTTCGTCGTCTTCTGGATTATCCTGGCCCTCTGGCTTCTGGAACGCCACCACCCGCGCGCGTCTGCCCTGGCCTTCGGCCTCGCTTGCGCCAGCAAGCCAACCGCCTGGTTCCTTGCTCCTTTCTACGCGCTTCTTCTCCTGCGCGGTGAACCTCTGCGCCGCATCTCGGCCTGGTGGCGGTGCGGCTGGCCCGCATTGGCGGCCTGGGCCACGCTGATTCTCCCTTATGCTATCTGGAATCTGGACGCTCTGTTAGACGACGTCTGGCGCTGGTCGGCAGGGACCGCAGCCGTGCCCTACCAAATCCGGGGGTGGGGCTTCTCCAATCTGGTTCTGGCGTGGGGCTGGGTGCAATCGCGCCTGGATTATTGGCCCTTCTGGTTACCGCAGGTACTTGTCTGCCTGCCTCTCTTGGTTTTCCTGCTCCGGCAGCAGCGGCGGAACAACACCCTCGCCACGGCCTCCTGGGCTTATGCGCTCCTCCTCTTTGCCTTCTTCTACCTGTCACGCTTTCTGAACGAGAACTACCTGGGCTATCTTCTGGCCTTTCTGGCGATGGGCTACTTTGCAGGGGAGACCGGCGACGAGGGGCGGCAAACCCAGAAATACAGTTAAGATTTCTTATCAACATTTCATCTGCATAAATACCTGTGACGGATAGTACTACTTTCCTATTGCCAGAAATTATGTCTTGTTATAGAATGGGGTCAAGGGTTAATTTGCGGGCCAGGGTTGCGAACGCCAGGCCCGTACCATCGCAGTCCATCTGATTCCGACGTTGCCAGCGCGGGGAGCAGATGGCCTGCCAGATGCCCTAACGAGGACCCAGAGTGGTCCTCGTTGCTTTTCCCCCGCAAACACGTAGGGGCGATTCGCAAATCGCCCCTACACTGTTCAACCAGTCTCACCTCTTCACTGGCGGCTTCCGCCAACCAGCGACACCTCTCTGCCGGGGCCGCCGTGGCCCATCATCCGGCTTTACCAGTTCAATGCGAATGCGCGATGGCGTCCGGAAGCGATA
>JADYZS010000420.1 GCA_020853075.1 Anaerolineae bacterium
CGTCGTATAGATGCCGAGCACAACCATCGTCGCGGCCAACGTGCGGCGCGTGCCCCATCTACGGATGAACCAATCCATGCGCCAGGCCCCTGCCACAGAGGTCAAGGTAAAGAGGGTGAGCAAAAGGCTCACCCAGCCATCAGAGGCTCCCAGTTTCTTCACCACGAGGATGGGGTAAAGCGGCGCGGACACATTGAGGGACAAGTGCAGAAATGTGGCGGACACAAGGAAGAGGAAAAAGGTCCGGTTCTGTTGCAGTTTCTGCCAACGTTCTCGCCACGAAAGCCTCTGCCCTGTGCTCGCTGGTGTCACCTCGCCCAGAAGGGTGATGCGGCTCATGTACCAGACGCTGCCGATGCTGATCAGGAAGGCGACTGTGTACGCCACCTGATAACTGAAGGGAAAGGGCGACTGTTCCAGCCAGAGACCTGCCAGGAGGAGGGTGATGATGGACGCAAAGCCCCCAATGGCGACGCGGCGGCTGACGACGCGCGCCAGGCGCTCCGGCGAGACCGCATCGGCGAGCATGGCAAACACCGCGATATTCACCATGACCATCGGGAAGCCACCGATAAAGTTGATGACGGCTATCGCCTCCGCCTGAGCGCGAGACAAGACCGAAGGGATGAGGGCGATGAGGAGGAAAGTCAGGCGATACAGGAAGAGGGAGGAGACCATGATCGGCATCAGCCGCCGTTTGTCGCTGATGAGCCGCGCGGTGGGGAGCGACCAGAGGAGCGAGGCGAGGTAAGGCCCTGAGTTCAAGGCACCTACCACCAGGTCTGATGCACCCAAGCGCACGGCAAAGACAGACATAAAGTTGGCGGCGATGCCCGTCGCCAGGCCGGAGCAGGCAATCTCCAGGTAGATGGCGCGCACGTTCCGCTCTTCCCGGTTCGCGACGGGGCCGAGCAACAAGGCCCGCTGCCACCAGGCGGCGTGGGGTTGGCCGATAGGCGCGAGGGTGGGAGCGGCTTCTCTCAGGTGAGACATCGGTGGATTAAGCGACGGGCGCGGGCGAGATGTGGCCGTTGCCGCCCGCCAGGTAGGGGATAGTCTGCGGGCCTTGAGGCAACACACAGAGGCGGGCGGATGGCCCGTATTCGGCCAGGAGACGCGCGATGGCCCTTTCCACGTCGTCCACCGGCTCCAGGTGAGCCGCTCGCACCTGGTCGGGAGAGAGGTAACTATTCTTCAGCAACACTTTCGCCTTCAGTTGTATTTGGGCCTGGATTTGCGTCTGCCACTGATCCGGCACGCTGAACCCCGGCGTCTGGATGCGCGCCAGCATCTCCGCGGGGTTCCGGGACGCGTGGAGTAAGTCCTTGTAATTGCCGTGCTCCGGCAGGCCGTCGCGGCACTCTGCCGCGCACAGGATCGCGCCCCCCTGCCGCACCACCAGCGCCGCCGCCGACATCCCCTTCACCGCCTGGTAAAGATTCTGATCCAACGGATAGCCGCCGTTGGTCGTGAGGACCACGTCAAAGGGCGCGGCCACGGGCTGCATGGCCGTGCGCTGCACGAAATCGCAGCCTTGGGGATGGCTGGTGAAGACGTCGCCTGCCCAGGCCACGGTGATGCGGTGCTCTTTGTTCAGGGCAACGTCCAGGGCAAAGGTAGGCGGCGCCAGGCGCGCGATGGCGCGAATCTCATCGTGGATGGGGTTGCCTGCGGTGATGCCCCAGGTAGCGCGCGGGTCGGCGATGAGGGATGCGCTGTGCAGGTGCAGCACCGTCTCCAGTCCTGCCACGCCCGGCGCGATCATCTTGGGGCCGCCGCTAAATCCGGCGAAGAAGTGCGGCTCAATGAAGCCAGTGAGGATGCGGACGGACGCGGCCAGATACGCCCGATCCAGCCAGACGGGGCCGCCGCGCGGCGTCCGCCCTACGTATGCCAGCGTTTCTTGGGCGCGCGCGTCGTGGTTCACGATGCGGTAGCGGCTCACGATCTCCGGCCCCAGCATCTCCGCCAGTTCGGCCTGGGTGTTGGCCCGGTGCGTGCCAGTGGCGTTCAGGAGCGTGATGCGCCCGGCGGGGACGTGAGCGAGTTCCTCCAGGATGACCGGCAGCACGCGCCGCGTCGGCATGGGCCGGGTGACGTCGCAGAAGACGATGACGACGCTATCGGTCGCTTTCACCTGTGCGGCCAGGGGCAATGAACCGGCAGGTTGGCGCAACACACGGCGGAGCGCGGCGGCCTCATCCGGCAGGCCGGGGAGATACGCCGGTTCAATGACTGTCGTGCGCTCGTCGGGCAGCGACACCGCCAGGCCGGAGCGACCGTAGGCCAGGTTCACCCGCATCGTCTTCATCCTCCGGCCACCATTGTATCACCTTCTGCGGCCAATGAGCAAACGCGGCAGAAGGAGCGTGATCCTATCGAAACGGTTGTCATCGGCACGGGCAAGGCTCAATGCAAGAGCAGGTTCTGCGCAACGGATAGTACTAAAGTACTACGCCCCCCCCCCCCCCTTGACAGGTTAGGCGAATGGTGATATTGTGAGAATAGGCACAATCTTTTGTGCACAATAACACTCTCTGGCAACCCCACTACTTCCCCTTTGCGGCCCTCTTAGCCAGGGCCGCTGCCAGACCATGGGGGCCCGAACCGCCTCTATTGCGAAGGAGGTGATGGCCCTGTGCATTTTCCCTTGTGCGATAGTAATCCTCCGCCCTTGAACGAAGAGCGTGTTTGTGCTACATTTAGGAGGAAGCACCATGTCAGGTGATCAATCGGTCATACCCGGCAACGAGCGCGGGCTTTCGGTCTTCCGCCTCGTTGGTCTCGGCATCTTCATCGCCCTGTTTATTGTTTTCGCTCTCTCTACTTCGGGAGAGTCAACCTCCGCTGCGACTTCTGATGCTCTGGCGATGTATCAGAACCCAACCCCAACCCCAACGCCAGCGCCGATGCAGGGAGACTTCTTGGTAGTAGGAGCCCCTAACCCACGCTACATAGACCGCATCGGTGTCAGGGGCTACGCCAAGCCTAGATACGTAGGCGTAACGAACGGCAGCGTGAAGGTCGAGTCGGTGTGGATCGCGGATTTCTATCTACAGAATCATGTGGAGGTAGGTTGGTGGCGCCAGGCCTCAACCAACATACCGAACTGCGGGTTTGGCAATATCCCCTACCTCTTTGCGGCCTGGCGGATCAACAACGATTTTTACCAGTACCCAGAGCCCTGTGATGTTCCCCCTGATCCCGTCGCACTGGCTACCCCGATTGATGTGTACAACGAGTTCCGGGTAGAACGCGGCACCGATGGTTTGTGGCACTACTACTTTAGGGGCATCCAGCTCCACCAGTTGAGCCATCCGAACCTGACCGAAGGCAAGATAGGCGGGCAAGGAGAGAGGCACCATCACTTTGACCAGTGCATGACGCGGTGGCAACTCCTGGGTGAGCTCGCTCCTAATCGCGTGTGGTCGGACTGGCCGGATAATTGGCCGGCTTCTGACATTGACCCCGACTGCAAGTACTGCGAGGATGCGCCTAACATGTTCACGGTGAGATGGAACAGCGCATCCTGCTATTGATTTGCCCCACAGGAGGAACCAACTATGTGGAGATATCACGTAGAGCACATAGGGAGCAAGTCACGCCGAACCTTGTGCCTGGCTTTGCTCCTTGCGATATTCACCGCGCTCCCGTTGACGGGATGTACACAACAGCCCGCTGTATCCTCTTCCCCGCCGGAGAAATCCATAACGGCGGTGACTGCAGCGGCATATCCCGGCCAGACGTTAGGCGTGGAAAAAGTCGTCCGTGACGACATCTACGACGGGTATCAAGCGGCTTCCATAGAGGAAGCCGTCAGCCGCCTCCACTTTCCGGTAGTGGTGCCCAAGGTCCTGCCGGCAGGGTACCGGCTTGACGCGATTTACACTCCTTATCCAGAAGATACAGTTGAGGCTCTAAAACTGATCTATACCAACGGCAAGTACCGCCTCGTCGTCGGTCAGCAGCCTCGGAAAGAGCCCGCACCTAACCTCTCAGATGAGTACATGGCGGAGTTGAGACAGGAGAGGGTCACCGTGGGCAGCCACCTGGGCATGGCACATGGGCCGCGAACCAGCCAGACGAAGGAAGCCCGTCCTGTGTACGCCGCGGTGACCTGGTATCCTCCTGGCCTCATGCGGTTAGTGGGGTCGGTAGACGACCCGACCCTAACTCTGGAAGACATCCTGGCCGTGGCGCGGTCTATGGAAGAACCGTAAACATCGGTCTGGGTTGGGTCTCTAACGGGGATCGGCCGTACTCCATTGGGGGTACGGCCAACCGTGAGGGGATGATGCACACGCTTAAACCACTGCTTCCCCGCAGGCGATTGAGTCTGATGGTCATGGCCCTGTTCACCGCGCTCCCGTTGGCAGGATGCACACAGCAGCCTGCTGTCTCCTCTTCTCCGCCGGAAGAACCCAAACCGAAGACAACCGTTGCGGCATCTCCCATCCCGGCCACCGCCGGACAGACGCAATACCTGGAGAAAGCCGTGCCACTAGAGATCTACTCCGGACTTCCTGCGGCTTCCATAGAGGAAGCCGTGAGCCGACTCCATTTCCCGGTAGTGATGCCCAAGGTCCTGCCAGAGGGTTACAAGCTGGACGCGGTCCTTACCAATTACCCTGAGTCGGGCGTGGAATATCTGAAACTCATCTATATCAACGGCAAGTACCATCTTGGGATTGCCCAGCAGCCTCGTGAGGAGCCCGCGCCGAATCTCTCAGATGCCTACGTGGCGGAGTTGAGACAGGAGAAAGTCACAGTAGGCAATCACGTTGGTCTGGGCCATGGGCCTGGGATTAGCAGGACGAAGGAAGCCTTCCCAGAATACGCCTCTGTGACATGGACTCCTCCCGGTCTCCAACGGATTGTTGCGTCGCTGGACGACCCCAACCTTACCCTTGAGGACATCCTGGCTGTGGCAGAGTCCATGGAAGCGCCATAAGCACGGTTTCGTTCCCGGTCTTTGGCGCAGATGGGCCGTGCCCCCTATCGGGCACGGCCCATTCTATTGGCAGCCTCGCGTCCTGCCGAGAGCCTGTCCCAATAATGACGGGAAGTGAGCAAAAAGGGGCAGCGGATGCTACGCGTAGCGGATTAGCGGATGGTCATCCTGTAGAGCCATTTATCCGCTAATCCGCTATGCCGTAGGCAATCCGCTGACTGAGGTTTGCCAACTCTCCCACTGCGCGGTACAATGCACCAAGCAAACCGGAGGGCGCATGGAAAACATCCAGAAATTCGCAGAAGCCGTCACCCAAAACGTGGAACGGGTCATCGTTGGCAAGCGCGAGGTCATAGAGTTGATGCTGGTCTCGCTCCTGTGCGAAGGTCACGTCCTCATTGAGGACGTGCCCGGCGTCGGCAAAACGATGCTGGCCCGCGCGATTGCTCTCTCTTTGGGCGTCAGTTTCAAGCGTCTGCAATGCACGCCCGACCTCCTCCCCAACGACGTGACCGGCGTCTCCGTCTTTAACCAACAGTCGCGCCAGTTTGATTTCATCCCCGGCCCCGCCTTCGCCCACATCCTGCTGACCGATGAGATAAACCGGGCGACGCCCCGCACGCAATCGGCCCTCCTGGAGTGCATGGGCGAGCGGCAAATCACGGTGGATGGCGTGACCCGCATCCTCCCTCGTCCCTTCCTCGTCCTGGCGACGCAGAACCCTATTGAGTACGAGGGCACCTTTCCCCTGCCCGAAGCGCAATTGGATCGCTTCTTGCTGCGCATCAGCCTGGGCTACCCCTCTGCCGCCGACGAGTCGCAGATGCTCCTGAATCTCCGCCGCAAGCATCCCATTGAAGAGATAAGCCAGGTGGTGGATGGGATGCAGGTGCCCGCATGGGCACAGCAGGTGTGGGAAGTGCACGTAGATGACACGGTGCGCGAATACATCGTACGTTTAGTGGAAGCGACGCGCCGGCACGACGACCTGGCATTGGGCGCGAGCCCGCGCGGGAGCCTGGCGTTATACAAGGCAAGCCAGGCCCTGGCCGCGCTGCAGGGCCGCGACTACGTCCTCCCCGATGACGTGAAGAAACTCGCGCCGCTGACCCTGGCCCATCGCTGTATCGTCCATCCGGAGAGCGGCCTGCGGGGAAAGACCGCCACTGGCATCATCGCCCAACTTCTGGAGAGCGTTCCTCTCAATCTTGGCGACGGCGCGGGGTAAGGGTTTCCGCGTCTCATCCCTTTGCCCCGCCTCTGCCCTTGTGCTATACTGTGAGCGATGCGAGCCATCGCCTCCGCCCCCGGCAAGGTCATCCTCTTTGGCGAGCACGCGGTCGTCTATGGGCGGCCTGCCATCGCCGTGCCAGTGGCGCAGGTGCGCGCCACGGCTGAGGTAGCGCCGGGAGTTCCAGGGAGCGGCTTACACCTGGTCGCGGCGGACCTGGGACGGACGGTATTGCTGGCGGACGCGCCTGCGGACGAACCGTTGGCAGCCATCGCCCGCCTGACGCTGGCCCACCTGGGGATAGAGACCGCGCCTGATACCGTCGTCACCGTCCGTTCAACCATCCCCATCGCCAGCGGCATGGGGAGCGGCGCGGCGGTGAGCAGCGCGCTGACGCGGGCGTTGGCCGCCTACTGCGGGCGAACTCTTGCGACAGAGGAAGTCTCTGCTCTGGTCTTTGAGGTGGATAAGTTGTACCACGGCACGCCCAGCGGCATTGACAACACCGTGATCGCCTACGAGCAGCCGGTCTATTTCGTCAAGGGGGAGCCGCCGCAGCCTTTCCACATCGCTCACCCGTTCACCCTCGTCATCGCCGATACCGGCATCGCCAGCCCAACGAAGGTGGCCGTCGGCGACGTGCGCCGCGCCTGGCAGGCCGACACCGACCGCTACGAGAGGCTCTTTGACCGCATCGGCGAGATCGTCCGGCGGGCGCGTCGGGCTATTGAGCACAGCAACGATGACGCATTAGGGCCGTTGTTGGACGAGAACCACCGCCTCCTGCAAGAGTTGGGCGTCTCCTCGCCGGAATTAGACCGGTTGGCGGAGGCCGCCCGCGCCGCGGGCGCGCGGGGGGCCAAACTCAGCGGCGCGGGGCGCGGCGGCAACCTGATTGCGCTGGTTCGGCCCGACCAGGCAGAAACGGTGAGCGCGGCATTGCGCGCCGCGGGCGCAAGGGGTGTCACCGTGACGCAAGTGGGATAATACTTAGCCCCCACCCTGACCCTCCCCCGCTGCGGCGTTGGGGCTGGAAAGCGCCCATGAGTACAGAAGAACGCATCGCTTGCACCTAGTCGGTGCAAGCCGACTGGGCAAGCCGACAGGCGATTACGCGGGAGAGGGGAGACAATTCCCTCTCCCCTTTGGGGAGAGGGTAGGGTGAGGGGGGATGGTGCTCCTGACGTCGGCTCATCATCGGCATACCTACCCCTATCAGAGAGGGGACAGGGCTAGGGAAGTCCCGTGGGTGTCCCCTCCGTCGGGGATGCTATACTCGCCGTACGGGGTGAGGGGCGATCCTCGCTACGAAGCCAGCAACCTAACCAGAAGTGAAGAGCGAACCCTGGAAGCACGTATGGCTGACGAAACTCTCCATCATAACCACCCCGCTATTCTCGCTCGTGCGCGCGAATTGAGGCGGCCACAGACGCCCGCAGAAAGCAGACTTTGGGCGCGCCTCCGCAACGGGCAATTGGGCGGCTTCAAGTTCCGGCGTCAGCATCCCCTGGGGCGTTTCATTGTGGACTTCTGCTGCGTTGCATGCCGGCTGGTCGTAGAGATTGACGGCGATTCTCACTCAGAGCAGGTGGCGTACGACGCCGCGCGCACAGAGCGAATAAGGGAAAATGGCTATCGTGTTATCCGTTTCTCCAACCGGGATATTGAGCACCGATTGGCAGCCGTGTTGGAAGTCATTCTAGCGGAATGTCGGAAGGGATTGTGATCGCCCCTCACCCCCGC
>JADYZS010000421.1 GCA_020853075.1 Anaerolineae bacterium
GCTTCCTGGCCATGGATGCGGAAGAGATGGGCGATGAAGAACTGGCGCTTGTCGGTGCGTTTCGCCGCCGCGAGTTGCTTCGCCAGTTCCGCCTCAAGCGACCAATACTCTACCGGCACGAAGGCCTGGATCTCCCGCTCGCGCTCCACGATCAGGCGCAAAGCCACCGATTGCACACGCCCTGCGCTGGTATGGCCGCGCACTCGCTCCCAAAGGAGAGGGCTGATCTTGTAGCCCACGAGGCGATCCAGGATGCGGCGCGCCTGCTGCGCGTTGACCAACTCCATGTTGAGGCCGCGCGGGTGGGCGAAGGCCTCGTCAATGGCGGGCTTGGTGATCTCGTGGAAGACGACGCGGCGGGCCTGCTCTGGCGCGATCCCTGCTGCTTCCATGAGGTGCCAGGCAATAGCCTCGCCTTCCCGGTCGGGGTCTGTCGCCAGATAGACCTCGGCCGCGTTCTTCACTTCGGCCTGCAACCCCTTGACTACTTCCCGCTTCTCGTTGGGCACGCGATACTTCGGCGTGAAGTCTTTTTCCACGTCCACCGAGAGTTCGGAACGCAGGAGGTCGCGCACGTGGCCCACCGAGGCGCGCACGGTGTATTCCTTGCCCAAGAAACGGCCTACGGTGCGGGCTTTCGCGGGCGACTCCACAATCACCATCTTCCCTGTGGCTCCGGGCCTGGGGCCGATACGGCTCTGTTTGCCCTTACGCTCACCTTTGTTCGCCGCGGCCTTCGCTCTGGGGACGGGATCGGGCCGGGCCAGGCCCTCGTGCGCGGGAGTCTTGCCCATGCGTGTGAGCCTGGTCCCGCACACAGAGCAGGTTCCCTGCGTTGCGGGTGTCCCGTTGGCCGTGAAGATGGCCTGGGGATCTCGTATGGGGCGCTTGGTCTTACACTTGACGCAATAGGCTTCTAACGGTGACTCTGACATGCTGACAACTCCTCTGAGAAGAAACGGCCCCTGGAAGCTGGCTGGGTTCCGACAAATTCCCTATAGCAGCGCACTTCGTCCATGTTGCTTCAGAATATCCACGACCTTCTTCACGTCCTGCGCGCGCTCCTTGGGGCAGATGAGCAAGGCATCGCCCGTATCCACGATGACGAAATCGTGCAGGCCGATGGTGGCAATCACGCGCTCCGGGCGGTGAGAATAGACCACTGTGCCAAACGTTTCCAACGCGACGTGGTCGCCCTGCAACACGACGTTACCGGCTGCGTCGCTCGGTAGAACCTCGGAAAGCGAAGACCAGGTGCCGACGTCGCTCCAACCGGCATCCAACGGCACGACGGCCACGTGCTCGGCCCGTTCCATCACGCCATAGTCTATGGTGATGTTGGGCACGCCCGGCCAGACGCGGGCGATGGTCTCCTTCGCATCGCCGGAAGCCAGAGCGGTTTCTACCTCGGCCAGGGCACGGGCCAGCTCTGGCAGGAGCCGCTCAATTTCGGCCAGCATGTCGCGCGCCCGGCAGACGAAGATGCCGCCGTTCCAATAGAAGCGGCCAGAGGCGAGGAACCGCTCCGCCGTCGGGCGGTCGGGCTTCTCCACGAAACGGGCGACGCGATAGGCAACGCCGCCATCAGCGCGCGGGAGGAGCCGTCCACGCTCAATGTAGCCGTAGCCCGTCTCCGGGCCGCGCGGTTGGATGCCGAGGGTGACCAGATAGCCGGCGCGCGCGTGGGCGGCGGCGGCGGCCAGGGCTCGCTGGTAGGCTTCTACGTCCTGAACAATGTGGTCAGCCGGAAGAACCATCATCACGGCATCGGGGTCGTTCTGCCGGATGTGTATGGCGGCCAACCCAATGGCAGGGGCAGTGCCGCGACCCGACGGCTCGCCCAGGAAGTTGCGAGGCGGCATGTCCAGGAGCTGCTCGTGCACCAGGGCCCGGTAGAACTCCGCGGCGACGATATAAACCTGCTCTGGCGGCACCAGAGGGCGAATGCGCTCGCACGTATCTTGCAGCATGGTGGTGCCGGGCCGGATCAGGTCTAGCATCTGCTTAGGTGTGGCCTGGCGGCTGCGCGGCCACAGCCGCGTCCCGATGCCCCCGGCCAGAATCACGGCGTACAATAGAAACCCTCCCCTATCTGACGGGGATAAGTATTCCGAAAGGAAGCCTATCCAATAGCATCATCTCCCCTCACCCCCGACCCCTCTCCCGAAGGGAGAGGAGCGCAAATTCCCTCTCCCCTACGGGGAGAGGGTAGGGTGAGGGGGGATTCTACTCTGACAACCGGCTACCTATTGAGATATTTGCCCTTGTTTGCCAACCGCCCGTTACAATAGACGAATCACGCGGCGTGCCGCTCAAAGGCCGCCACGTAATTCATGCCGCCGACCTCACGCACCAGCCCTTTCAGTTCCATGATGCTCAGCGCGCTGCTGACCGCGGCAATAGGAAGCCCCACGGCGCGGCTGACCTCGTCCACGTGGCGTGGCTCCGCCGACAGTTGCTCCAGAAGCCTTGCCTCAAACGGGTCGCCAGGGATGATCGCGGCCACGTGCTGCACGGCCTCTTCTTGGGTCTCCAGCGCCTCGGCGATCTGCAATTCGTCCAGCAGATCGGCGGCACTCAATACAACTTTGGCTCCCTCTTGCAGGAGACGGTTCGTGCCGTCGCAGCCTCTCTGGAAGATGTTGCCGGGCACAGCGAACAACTCGCGGCCCTGCTCCCGCGCGTAATCGGCGGTGATGAGCGCGCCGGAGCCGAGCCCCGCCTCGGTGATGAGGACACCCCGCGTCAGCCCGCTGATGATGCGGTTGCGAGGCGGGAAGTTGGCCGCTTCCGGCTCGGTGCCGAGGCCGTATTCCGACACCAGCGCGCCATGCTGGGTGATCCGCTCGGCCAGGTGCGTGTGTTCCGGCGGATAGATGATGTCCAGGCCGCAGGCAAGGACGGCGATGGTGCGCCCGCCTGCATCCAGGGCCGCCTGGTGTGCTTCGCCATCTATGCCGCGCGCCAGACCGCTGACGATGGTGACACCGTGGCGTGCCAACTCGGTGACGATCTCGCGTGTCGCTTGGCGACCATAAGGCGTCGCGCGGCGGGTCCCGACGACGCCGAGAGCGAGGTCGTCCTGCGCTGTGAGTTCACCTTTCACGTAGAGGACCGGCGGGGCGTCGGGGACGCGGGCGAGACGGCGCGGATAATCTGCATCGTCCGACGTGATGACGTGCACCCCGGCCCTTTCCAACTTGACCAGTTCGGCCCCCAGATCCAGTTTCTGGCGGGTGTTGACCAGGTTTTCCAACGAGCGGCGATCCAGACCGGCGGCGTGCAGGTCTGCTGGCGTGGCGCGCCAGGCGGCGCTGAGTTCGCCGAAATAGGTACGGAGGGCCCGTAAACGCACCGGGCCGATGCCGCGCACTTTGTTGAAGCCTATCCAGAAGGGGAGATCGCCTCTGCTCACGTCGCTGCCTGCGTGGTGCTATGCCTAGATAATGAAGTAGTGCCAGTCTGGGCTAGGATACTCTAAGCGAATGGATTTGTCAAGAAAAGCGGAGGCGGGGGTGCTAACTGCGCTCGTTGGGGTCAAAGAGACGGGCGTGCTCGGCCAGCGCGTAGCGGTCGGTCATGCCCGCGATGTAGTCGCAGATGACCCGGCGCAGGCTCTGATGCTCTTCCTTCTCTTTGGCGCGCACGTCGGTCGGGAGCATGAGGGGCTGTTCCACGTAAGCCCGGTACAGGTCGGTCAGGGTGCGGCTGGCCTTGTTCGCCATGCGCATCACCCGGAAATGGCGGTAAAACCGGCTGAGGAGGAGTCTCTTGAGTTCGCGGTTCATCCCTTCCCGTTCGGGAGAGACGCTGGCGACATTGCTGCCGAGGTCACGCAGTTTGTCTACCGAATCTATGCCCAGATGGCTCAGACGGGCGTCGGTGTAGCGGATGGCATCGCTGACCTCTTTGCCGATGAGTCGGCGGATGGCGCGGCGACGGAGCATGGTGGTGATCTCCGCATCGTGGCGCTCGCCCAGGCTGTCCATCACCTCTTGCCATAAGGCGAGTTGCTGCACCTCGCGCGGCTCCAATATCTCCGAGCGCAGGCCATCTTCCAGGTCGGCGGTGTTGTAGGCGATCTCGTCGGCCAGGTTGGCGAGTTGACATTCCAGCGTACCGGCGCGCTCCGGCTCGTAGCCGGTGGCGTCGGTCAAGTCGTAATCTGTATCGTGCTTGACGACGCCCTCTCGCACCTCGTAAGTTAGATTGAGCCCCGGATGGTCGGGATAGCGGCGCTCCAACTTCTCCAGGATGCGCACCGTCTGGCGCTGGTGGTTGAAGCCGCCCGCGTCGGCCATCAACTCATTCAGGGTCTCCTCGCCGGTGTGACCAAAAGGGGGATGCCCCAGGTCGTGGGCCAGGCAGATCGCCTCGCTCAAGTCTTCGTTGGCACGCAAGGCGCGAGCCAGGGTGCGCCCGATCTGGGCGACCTCAATGGTGTGGGTCAGGCGAGAGCGGTAGTGGTCGCCCTCGTGATAGACGAAGACTTGGGTCTTGTATTGCAGGCGGCGGAAGGCCGTCGTGTGGATGACGCGGTCACGGTCGCGCTGGAAAGCGGAACGGTAGGGGTGCTCGTTCTCTGGATAGACACGACCGCGGCTGTCGCCGCTCTTCATGGCATAAGGAGCCAGCGTCGCGCGCTCCTGAGCCTCAAGACCGTGGCGGTCCAGAATCATGGCTCTGCCCCTTCATCGGTGCGGCTTTCAGAACACCCGCAGGGCAGCCATCCACGAATCAAAGGCACGAATACACGAATGGGTCGCGGGGCAAGAGGCTTGGTTCGTGTATTCGTGTTGTTCATTCGTGGGTGGCCGCAGCAGATTCTCATCAGTGGCCGCCCCTTACCGCCAGCGCAACGGCTCTGGGTCCATGGCGGGCGTGGACAGGCGGAACGAGGTGAAGGGCCGCGGCTGGGCGCGTCGTTGGTGGAAACTGGTGAGATGGCGGATGCCTGCCAGCCGTGCAAGGGCGACTGCCCGCTCAATCCCCTGCCCGACCTGCGCGGTGTGGTGGGCATCGGAACCGACGGTAACGAGCGTGCCGCCTGCCGCCGCGTAGCGCTGCACAATATCCAGAACAGGGTATGGCTCGGCAGGCGGCTGGAAGAGGCCGGAGGCGTTGACTTCCAACCCGATGCCGCGCTCTACCATCGTCGCCAGGATAGACTCTGTCTCCGCGGCAAAAAGTTCGGGTTGGAAGGGGCCGTAGAACTCCACGCCGTGCCACTTGGCAAGGTCAAAATGAGCGATGACGTCAAAGAGGCCGGAGTGAACGGCCTCCTCTAACCTGCGGAAATAGGGAAGGTAGGCGGCGCGCTCGTCGCGCGACGCGAACCAACCGCTCACGCCGGGTTCGTGGGCGAAGTTAGCCCAGCCGTGCTCGTCTTCTACGATGTGGACGCTGCCGAGGACGAAATCAAAGGGGTGCGCCTCAAGGAGCGTCCGGATTACTTTATCGCAATCGGGCGAATAATCCATCTCTAGGCCGGCGCGGATGATGACCTGCTGGCCGTAGCGTTCGCGCGCGTAGTCAATCTCGTCAAAGTAGCCGGTAGCATCAAAGAGACCGGCATGGGGATCGTGGGGATCAAAAGTCGCGTGGTCGGTAAAGCCGATCTCTTCCACGCCGAGTTCAATGGCCCGCAGGCAGACCGCTTCCATCGTGGAACTGCCGTCGGGTGAGGCAGTGGAATGAATGTGATAATCCTGGGGTGCAGGAACAGGAATCAAGGGACGTATCATGGTTCCAGTCTATCACGGGGAAGTGCGGCTGTCAAGGGTGCAATCGTCCTATTTGTATATTTGGCCCCCTCCCTGCCCTCCCCCGCTGCGCGGGGGAGGGTTAGGGTGGGGGCCGATTCCCGGTTGTGGTCACACTCATAACCCGGCCAGCCGCGGCCAAATCCCATCCCACTCAATCCGTGCCAGATAGAGGCCCCGCGTGCGGTCTTGCGCGTGGGCCACGTCCTCCACCGGTCGGCTGCACGAGGTGACGTACCATTGGCCGTCCCGCTCCAGGATCTCGCTGGCGTGAGAGGTCGCCAGCCAGTAGGCCTCTCGGTTTTGGAAGTCAAAGGGGTCGTCGGAGATGACGTAGCGCGTGCCGTCGCCGCCCTTCCAGAAGAGGTAATAGACGTCGCCACGCCGGATGACGCAGGGCGATTCGGGGCGGCTGTAGGCCATCGCCTCGTAGCAGGAACTGCGCCGGATGAGCACGGGGCCGCGATCTTGCCAGTCCACCAAATCGTGAGAGACGGCAGCGGCGATGCCGTTGTACTCCGACCAGTAGGGCTTCACCGCCTTGTGGTTGAGCCCGACGACGTAGTAGAGGATGAAGCCGTGCTGCGGGTGGCGCAGCACGTGGGGGTCGCGGCAGCCGAAGCAGCCGTATTCGGTGTACGTGGCGTATTGCGGGTTGGAGACCAGGACGGGACGCCTGGCGTGCCGCGTCCACTGCCAGAGGTCGGTGGAGGTGGCGAGGAACATGTACTCGCCCGCCAGGTCGGAGTAATCCGCCGTCAGGCTCACCGGGCCGGTGTCGGTGCAGCCGAATTTGGCGAACCAGGCGCGGCTGTGGCCGGGCGTCCCGGCATAGAACATGTAGTAGGTTCCTTCGTGCTCTACGACGTTGGGCGCGTAGATGTGCCCGGCTTCCAATGGGCTTTCATCGGTGACGGACAAGACCGGCTCGTGAAGCGTCCAGGTTCTCAAGTCGGGGCTGGTTGCGTGGCCGATTTTGACCTCGTTGCCGGGGCGGCTCCAGGGCTGGCCCGCGAGCACCTCCCCCTGGATGAAGAAGAGGTGCCAGAGGTCATGCGCCCAAATCAAACAGTGGTCGTTGACGTAGCCGCCAGGGATGTGGAAGACGTAGGTGAAGTTCGCTGCATCCAGGTCTGGAGTGTGGACGTCGGCCAAGACGCGGGTGTCGTGGTGGGTCATGAGGTGGGTGCCTCCGCGGGGAGTCTATCATGATGTGGTGGGAGTGTCAAAAGGAGTTGGCTGTTTCCCGCCTCCTCTATGGTGGTTAGGGTTTTCTAGGATGTTATCCTGCTCGCGCGCTCCGAAGAAAATCTTGCGCCGGTTGCCTGCCGATCTGCGCCGCCGTATCCTGGCAACCCTACACGATCCCGAAGCCGAGCCGCGTCCGCACGGCTGCAAGATGCTAACCGGCTACGACCTTTACGGCGTGCGGGTTGACAGTTGGCGCATCGTTTATCGGATAGAGGATGAGAGGCTGATCGTCCTGGTAGTCGCTATTGCACCGCGGGGAGGTGTGTATAAGGATTCTGGTTCAGTGCCCCCAGGGGGATTCGAACCCCCGTCTCCACCTTGAAAGGGTGATGTCCTGGTCCACTAGACGATGGGGGCGCAGCACACCTTGCGCATTGTAGCACGGATGCGCGGGCGCGTCAAATAAGAAGAAATCTAATACCCACCCTGCTTCTGCTCGCCCTCACCGATGGGGCATCCTCCCAACAGATCGCAGATGCCGCAGGACTTGCACAAATCCTCGGCCTCGCCCTCTTTCATCAGGCCCCGCGCCTGGCGCAAGCGGGCCAGCCGTCCCGCCTCCGACGGCGGAAACGGCTTCTCCTTGCCCAGTTGCAACAGCGTTAGCGTGATCTGCGCGGTGTGCTCCACCTTTTCCAGTTTCAGATAGGCTTCCATGACAGAGTTGCCGACGGTCACCGAGCCGTGCCGCTCCAACATAAGCACATCGTAGCGCTTGATCGGCTCGGTGATGAGGGCCGCGCTCTCGGCGCTGGCGGGGAAGGCGTAGGGGAGTGTGGGGATGAGTCCCAGCGTGACGATGACCTCCGGCAGGAGGCAGCGGGCCAGGCTGACGCCCGCGATGGAGAGTGCGATGGCAACAGGGGGATGCGCATGGACAACCGCCTTGATGTCGGGCCGCTGCTTGTAGGCCTCAATGTGCAGGCGGATCTCGCTGGACGGCTTGCGGAGGCGCGCCGGGCCGTAGCGCGGGCCGACCGGCTGCCCGTCCATGTCCACCACCAGCAGATCCTCCGGCCTCACCAGTCCCTTGCTCAGATTATTTGGCGTGCAGAGGATGCTCCCATCCCGCAGGCGCGCCGATACGTTGCCGTCGGTGGCGGCGACAAAATCCTTCGCGTGCATCAGGTGGCAGACGTCTGCGATCTCTCGCCGCAGGTCGTTGTCCATCATGAGATGACTCTCCGGGTGCTTGGTGGTAAGAGACTATGTCAAAAGACCACAGATGGGCTTCAGGTCAGCGGATGGGTAGCGGATTAGCGGATGGTCTTCGCATGGCGGCGATCATCCGCAAATCCGCTACGAGTAGCATCCGCTGACTCCTACGACCGCAGGCCCTCCCAGGCGAAGGGGTTGAAATCGGTGTCACGGTCGTAATAATCTTCCTGTTCCGCCCGCTTCAGGAAACCGACAACCCGGTAGGTGAGTGGCGTCGCCAATGCCTCAAACGCGACCTTGAAGACGTAGTTGGAGACAAGGATGCTGGCAAGAAGGCTTGTGGGCAGCGTCCCTGCAAAGGCGATCAGGACGAAGAGCGACGTATCCACCGCCTGGCCGATTATAGTAGAGCCGATGGTGCGGGTCCACAGGAAACGCCCCTGCGTCAGCACTTTCAACTTGGCGAGCGTGAAGGAGTTGGAGAACTCACCGGCCCAGTAGGCGATGAGCGAGCCGATGACGATGCGCGGCGTGGTGCCGAGGATCGCCACGTAGGCCGATTGGCCCTCCCATCCCTCAGCCGGAGGGAGCGCGCCGACGACGGCATAGACGGCGGCCATGAGCGCGGCGCAGAAGAAACCGATCCAGATCACGCGGCGAGACCGCCGGTAGCCGTACACTTCGGTCAAGATGTCGCCGAAGATGTAACTGAGAGGAAAGAGGATCGTACCGCCGTCAAAGGTGAAGGGGCCCATGTCCAGGATTTTGCTGGATGCTGTGTTGCTGATGAGGAGCACCGCCACGAACAGGGCCATCACGAGGTCAAAGTAACGGTACGCGCGCCGCACAGGTATCTCCAAGTCCACAAGTTGAGCCGATTATACCACAGCCTGCAGCATGGCCGAAATCATCAGCGGATAGGTAGCAGATTAGCGGATTTATGCGCCCACGGGACTTTTCCCCCTCTCCCGAAATTGGGAGAGGGGGCAGGGGGTGAGGGACCGAGCTACAGCCGCTTCTCGCTGGAATGGCCGGGGAAGATCCGGCTCTTGGGGTCTATGTAATTCTTAGCGCAGTTCACCGCGACGGTGACTTCGCCGAAGCCGGTAGCAATGAGGCTGAGGGCCACGGAGTCGGCGGGGGCTGCGATGTCACCGGCAGCATAGACACCGGGGATGTTCGTCTCGTAGCGACCGTTCACCACGATGGAACGCTTGTCTATGTGGAGTCCCCACTCGGTGATGGGCCCCAGGTCGGCCCGGAAGCCGAGGCTGAGGAGGACGGCGTCCACCGGCAGGCGCATCTCTTCCATCGTCTTGTTGTCGTAGATCACGGCCTCCTGCACCGCGTGGTTGCCGTGCAGTTCCTTCAGTTCGTAGAAGAGCTTGACGTGCACCGGAGAGCGCATCAATTCGGTCACACTCGCCTCGTGGGCCCGGAAGCCATCGCGCCGGTGGATGAGCGTAACCTCACTGGCCCAGTCTTTCAGGCCCAAGGCCCAATCCACTGCCGAATCGCCGCCGCCCACGACCAGGATTCGTTTCTGGCGGAAGGGGCGCTTATCTTTGACAAAGTAATAGACGCCTTTGCCTTCAAACCGCGTGATCGTGGGGTTGTCCATCTTGTTAGGCGCGAACGCGCCCACACCAGCGCAGATGACGACCGTCCGGCTCCAGTGAGTCGCCGTCTCCGTCGTGAGGCGAAGGATGCCATTCTCCTCGCGCTTCAGATCAAGCACCCGCTCCCCGTAACACATCGTGGGGTTGAAGGCCATGGTCTGCTCTACCAACTGGCGAACCAGGTCTTTCGCCAAAATGCGCGGGAAACCGGCCACGTCGTAGATGTACTTCTCCGGGTAGAGAACCGCGAGTTGTCCGCCGGGTTCGGGGAGGGCTTCAATGATCTTTGTGTGCATCTCCCGCAAACCGGCATAAAATGCGCCGAACAGCCCTACGGGCCCGGCGCCGATCAACGTGATGTCATAGACATCTCGCCCTTCTGCGGGCGCTTCCCGCTTCCGCACGGGAACGGGATCCACCGTCGCCATACAACCTCCTTAGTGGCTCATTCTGTCAGGCCTGGGGCCGGTCAGTCTCGCTTGACCAGATCGGACAACTGGCGCGCGACGCCTATAACTGCGAGACCCAACTTGAACCAATCGCCTGGGCTGGCTTTGACGTGGGAAGTCTCGCCATCGTCGTCGTTGCCCAGGACGGCCCAGGCCAACGCTCCTCCGAGGATGGCACCCACTATGACTCCGATGAGGAGACCACGGCTTCGTCGTCGCATCGTGCTTCTTCCTCGCTCTCTTTAGGCGTTTCCAGGCAACGCACACGCGCCGGGCGGCCACGTTTCACTAGCGCGTCATTCTGCGCGCGGCTCGCGCCATGCCGCTCCACGCGGCCTTGCGCGCTTCAATTGCCATCATAGGTTGGGCGAGCGTCCGGGTGACTTGCTCCGTCTGGCCCGCGATGCGGCTGAAGACCAGGCGCACCTGCCGGAAGAGGATCAGCATCTTAGCCCGCAACGCCATGAGCCCCTTGACGATGAAGAAGAGGACAATAAGCGGCACAATACTGAGAATGATGCCCTCTATTGCCAGTAGGACCAACGCAATGTCGCGTGCCTGAGCCAGTGTCACGTGAGCCTCGCCAACGCCCTCAGCCTGACTTCGTGCGTATTCTAACAGAAAGGGCAGGGGGATGCAACTATTCCCTGCCCTCATCTTTTATTTCGTGCGGTTAAGACGGCAGAGCGAATCTATGCCTTTTGACGCGCGATGCCGACAGTCACTGGCGCGGTGCCTAAGGCGAAGGTCTCACGGCGTTTCGCAGCAGGTAGCATCTCCGGCAGCAGTGCCGTTGCCAGGGTCTCCCGCTGGATGTAATCGGCCTGCTCTGTCAGTACCTCCACGAGTTCAGGGTCTGCCTGGTAGTAGAGGGTGATGCGGTCATCCAGTTGCAGATCCATCTCCTTACGCAAGAGTTGCACCCGGCGCACGAACTCTCGCGCCAGCCCTTCATCGGCGAGGGACTCATCTACGTGGGTATCCACCGCGACCACCAGCCCATCTTCGCTGGCGATGGCGAGGCCCGACTTCGGCTGTGCCTGCACCAGCACTTCGGCGGGTGCGAGGGTGATGGCCTGGCCGTTGACCTGGAAGTTGAGACTTTCGCCGCGGCGGAGACGGCGCGCCGCATCGTTTGGGTTCAAGGCGGCCAGACCCGCGCGCACCGCCGGGAAGAGGCTGCCGAACTTGGGCCCCAGCAGTTTATTGTTGGGCAGGAGACGATAGTTCACCAGCTCTGCCTCGTCCGCGGCGAAGCCGAGTTCTTTGACGTTCACCTCGTCGGCCACCAGGGCGCGCAGCCGTTCCAACGCTGCCTGCTCTGCCAGTGACGTCGTCACGACGACGGCCCTCGCCAGGGGCTGGCGCAGCTTCAGGTTGGCCGTGGCGCGGGCCGAACGTCCCAGCCGCGCCGCGCGCAGGGCCACGTCCATGTCGGCCAGTAGTGCCGCGTCCTCTGCGCTCAACGGCTGCGCCACCGGCCAGTCGTTGTGGTGTACGCTCTCCGGCGCGGACACACCCACCGCGCGCACCAGGTTTTGGTACATCGCCTCGGTGGTGAAGGGGATGAAGGGCGCCAGGAGTTTGCACAAGGTCGCGAGCACATTGTAGAGGGTGCGGTAAGCCGCGTCCTTGTCCGCGTCGGCCTCCGTCTTCCAGAAGCGGCGACGGCTGCGGCGCACGTACCAGTTGCTCAGGTCTTCCACAAAGGCTTCCAGGTAGCGCGTGGCCGCGTAAGCATCATAATCGTCCAGGGCAGCGGTGACGCCGTCCGTGACCGCGCTCATCTTCGCCAGAATCCACCTGTCCAGCAGAGAGAGGGCCGGGTCTGCCGTGTGGACGTCCGTGCTCTGAGCAGGCTTCCAGCCATCAATGCGCGCGTAGGTGACGAAGAAACTGTACACGTTCCAGAGAGGGATGAGGAAGCGTCGGCGCGTCTCGTTGGCCGGGCCGTGACCGAAGTTGAGATTCAGTTCCGGTTTTTGGCAGCAGTACATCCAGCGCATGGTGTCCACGCCGATGGTCTCGGCGGCATCGTCAAACCAGATGGCGTTGCCCTTGCTCTTGTGCATCTCCTCGCCGTGTTCGTCGCGCACCAGGGCGAAGCCGAGGACGTTCAGGAAGGGCGGGCGGTTCTCCAACACGGTGCTCATCGCCAGGAGACTGTAGAACCAGTTGCGGAACTGGCCGGGGAACGACTCGGTGATGAAGTGCGCGGGGAACCATTTCTTCCAGTAGGCGCGGTCGTGGCGATACTCCAAGGTGGAGTAGGGCACGATGCCTGCATCCAACCAGGGATTGCCCACGTCGGCGATGCGCGAGACCACCTCGCCGCAATTCTGGCAGCGGATTTTCACGGCATCTATCCAGGGCCGGTGTGGCGAATGTCCCTCAAACTCCGCCCAGCCCGCGATGGCCCGCTCTTTCAGTTCCACCTCGCTGCCGATGACCTCAAAACGACCACACGACTTGCACTCGTAGATGGGCAGCGCGAGCCCCCAGTATCGTTTCTTGGAGATCATCCAATCGTCCATGTGGCGCAGCCAGTCCAGTTCGCGTTCCAGGCCGAAGGCGGGGAGCCAGCGGATTTGTTCGGTGACCGCCATGATGTCGTGGCGCAGTTGGTCCATGCTGATGAACCACTCGTCCACCAGACGGAAGACCAGTTCCGACTTGCAGCGCCAGCAGGTGGGATCGCGGTGGGTATATGCTTCAATGCGGTAGGCGAGCCCCTTCCGCTCCAGGTCGGCGAAGATGGGGTCGGCTGATTCTTCTACGCTCGTGCCCGTGAGAAAGTTGAAGCCCTCCACGAAATTGCCGAACTCGTCCAGGGGCGCGAGCGCAGGGAGCCCATCCCGCTGGCCCAAGTCAAAGTCCTCCGCGCCACAGCCCGGCGCGATGTGCACGATGCCGGTTCCCTCCGTTTCGCCCACGGCATCCCAGGGGATGATCCGGTGTGCTTCGGGTACGCCCGCGGCTTTGGCCGCCGGTAATTCGTCAAAGGGGCCGTGGTAGCGCCAGCCAAGCATCTCCGCGCCTTTGAGTTCGCCCAGCACCTCGTACTTACCCCGCAGGACGTGCACGGTGCCCTTGGAGAGGTAGTAAGTCTCATATCCCTGGCGCACCTTTACATAAGTCAAGTCGGGATGGACGGCGGCGGCGACGTTGGAGGTGAGGGTCCAGGGCGTCGTCGTCCACACCAGGAGAGATTCGCCGGGGCTATCCTTCAGTGGGAAGCGGAGCGTAATGCTGCGGTGCGTCAGTTCCTGGTAGCCCTCGGTGACGATCTCGTGTTGGCTGATGCCGGTGGCGCAACGGGGGCACCAAGGCATGACGTCGTGGCCTTTATAGACGTATCCCTTCTCGTGGCAGCGTTTGAGGAACATCCAGATGCAGTAGTTGTTCTCGTCGGCCATCGTGTGGTACGAGTTGTCCCAATCCATCCAGTAGCCCAGGCGGATGGATTGCTGCGTCTGGACGCCGGAGAACTTGCGCACGCGTTCCTTGCACAATTCCACGAAGCGCGCGATGCCGAAGGCTTCTATATCGCGCTTGGTCTGGAAGCCCAACTCTTTCTCTACCTCTACCTCAATCCACAGCCCTTGCCCGTCAAAGCCGTTCTGGTAGCGCGTGTCGTAGCCCTGCATCGCCTTGTAGCGATTCCACAGGTCTTTGTAGGTGCGGCCCCAGGCATGGTGCACGCCCATGGGGTTGTTGGCCGTGATGGGCCCGTCAATGAACGACCAGTGCTTCTTCCCCAGGTTGAGCGCGCGTCGCTTCTCAAAGGCTTGGGTTTCGCCCCACCATTTCAGGATATCGCGCTCCAGCGCGGGAAAATCGGGCTTGTTGGATACTTCTTGGAACATAAATCCTCCAATGTTTCGCGGGATGCACCGATGACAGTGGATAGAGTCAGCGGATGCCTGCGGCGTAGCGGATTAACGGATAACGCTCCTGTCGGCAGTCGGTATCCGTTGACTTGAAAATAGCCTCGCGGTCATTCTGAGCGGGTTAACCTCAAGACTACCGCCTAGAGCCATGACCAGCGAAGAATCTCACACCACTCCGAGATGCTTCGGCCCACAGTGTGCCGATCTGTGCCCGGCAAACTGCGGGCCTCAGCATGACATTTTCATGCGGGGTGGTGAAGAGAGTTCATGATGACTAATCCGTCGCTTGCACCTCGTCGGCGACGTATATACGGTGCTGTAACTCTACGGTGCAAGCCGACAGGCTATGGCGTAGCCAATCCGCTGACCGAGACAGTTCATTATCTCTTAAGATAGTTGCAAGTCTCCGCGCTCTCCGCGGTAAAATTTAGTCAGGAAAGCGCGATCCGCAGCCGCTTGTTGATGCGGCCCTTGCTCTCGTAGCCCACTACGCGAATCGTGCCGACCTCGCGCGTGTTCGCGACGTGGGTGCCGCCGTCGGCCTGCAAGTCCAACCCCACGATCTCCACCGTGCGCACCTGCTGGATCGCAGGCGGCAAGAGGTTGATCTTTGTGCGGATCAGGTCGGGAATCTGGAAGGCCTCCTCGCGGGGTAAGATGGCGACGCGAACGGGGCGCGCCGCTTCCACCTCCACGTTGATGCGTTTCTCAATCTCGCGGGCGAACTCGCCCACCATGCGGTCAAACTCAAAATCCATGCGCGCCTGGCCCGGTTCCATGTTGCCGCCCGTGACCTGGACGCCGAAGTCGCGCCAGATGACACCGCATAGGATGTGCAGCGCGGTGTGCGTACGCATCAGACGATAACGCCGCTCCCAGTCCAGGTGGCCCGTTACCAGTGTGCCCGGCGTGGGAGGTTCAGCGGATGCGGTATGCCAGACGGCGTCGCCTTCCTTGCGCACCTTTGCCACATTCCAGATGCGAATACTCGCGGCCAACGTGCCCACGTCACCTGGTTGGCCGCCTCCGCCTGGGTAGAACGCGCTGCGATCCAGGGCGACCTCTGGGCCTTGTACGGCGGTTACAGTGGCCGTGAACTCCCGCAGGTAGTAATCGGTCTGATAGAGCAGTTCGGTCATGGCTTGTCCTCGGCATCCATTATCAACAAAAACGGCCCTCATCCCCCTTGGGGACGAGAGCCGCGCGGCTCCCGCGGTACCACCCCGATTAGCGTGTGTGTCACCGCTCGCTCGTTGCCAGGGCACGTATCCATGCCCTCGTAGCGGATAACGGGGGACGGCCCCGGCTGAGCCTACTGCAAATCGGAGCATCGTGCCTATAGGGGCGTTCAACAGGTACTCCGCCTGCGGCGTCGTACCCGCAGGTTGAACGCCCCTACACAATCTCCGGTCTGGTTCGGTCAGCGGCTCCGGAATGATTTTCGGCCCTACCCCTGCGCCCGCCTTCCACCCTCGCGGGCTCGCTAGGCAGAGCATCAGGGCCTACTCGTTTCCATCATAGCCGTTTGGCGCTGTCTATGGGCCGAACATTACCACAATTGCGGAAGGATGTCAAAAAGCCTGCCTTGTGCCCGCCAAACCCTAAAGGTCTGCCAGACCTTTAGGGTTTGAATTGCGTCCGCACCATCGTTGACAGCCTCTTTGATTCGCGGTACAATCGCGCCATGCTTCCGTGCTCTCAAGATGCGAGTTATGGAAGCAAATCGCTGCCCTGGCAGGCCGTAGAGGAGATGCCATGACGCTTCCCATTGATGAGCAGGTTGCCATCCTCATGCGGGGTGTGGAGTATGGCGATGACGAGATTCGCCGCATAATGGAGAAAGAACTGCGCGAGCGGTTGGCTGAAGGCTGCCCTCTGCGAGTCTATTGCGGTTATGACGCAACCAAACCTGACCTCCACTTGGGGCATACAGTAACGATGCGCAAGCTGCGCCAGTTCCAAGAACTCGGGCACGATGTTACGTTCTTGATCGGCGATTTCACGACTCGGGTAGGCGATCCCAGCGACAAGGATAGTCTGCGCCCCCAACTCACTACTGAACAGATCGCGGCGAATGCGCGCACATACGCCGAGCAAGCCTTCAGGATTTTGGACCCTAGACGAACGCATGTCGGCTACAATAGCGAGTGGCTGAGCAAACTGAGCTTCAGTGATGTGATAAAGTTAGCAAGCCACTTCACGGTGCAGCAGTTCCTCGTGCGGGAGAATTTCGCCAAGCGTCATGCCCAGGGTGATCCCATCTGGCTCCACGAGTTCTTCTATGCGCTGATGCAGGGTTACGATGCGGTAGCGCAAAATACCGACGTGCAGATCGGAGGTACGGAGCAGCTCTTCAACTTGATGGTGGGCCGCAAACTGCAGGAGGCACACGGCCAGCGCCCGCAGGTCGTCATCACGCTCCCGATCCTGGTGGGCACCGACGGTACGATTCGCATGAGCAAAAGCCAGGGGAACTACATCGGTATCTCAGAGCCGGCAGAGACGATGTACGGCAAGGTCATGAGCATCCCCGACCATGCCATGCCGAACTATATGAACCTGGTGACCCGCTGGGCGCCCGCGGAGATCGCGCAGCTGGAAGGCCGCATCGTCACGGGCGACCTGCACCCGCGCGACGCCAAGATGATGCTGGCGCGGGAGATCGTCAGCATCTTCTATGGCGACGAGGCCGCGCAGACAGCAGAGGCGCACTTCCGCACCGTCTATCAGGAGCGGGAATTGCCCGCAGAGATGCCGGAGCATCGCCTGAGCGGGCCTGTGAACGTCGTTGATCTCATCGCGCAATTGAAACTGACGAGCAGCAAGTCGGAGGCGCGCCGCCTGATTGAGAAGGGTGGCGTCCGGCTGGACGGCAAGCGGGTGGACAGCATTGAGACGGTGGTGCAGCCCGGCGGCACGCAGGTACTTCAGGCAGGGCGGCACAAGTTTGTGCGGCTGGTATCATGAGAAGGTCGCGTATGGTCAGCCATCGGATGGAATCCGGCGGCTGTGCGTTCTAAACCCGCCTTGCGGGTTTCCCAACTTGTTGCCGTTGGTTTCCAACCAACGGTCAGACAGTCCAGAGGTACAAGATCATCACCAATGACCGTAGATCTAAAGCAGGCCAACGAAGAGACCCGCGCGGCCTGGAACAAAAACGCCGCACATTGGGACGCGCGCATGGGCGAGGGCAACGACTTCGTGGAGGTGCTGATCTGGCCCGCGACGCAGCGGCTGCTGCGACTGCGCGCCGGCGAACGGGTTCTGGACGTCGCCTGTGGGAACGGCCTCCACGCGCGGCGGTTAGCCGCGCTCGGCGCGGAGGTCGTCGCCTTTGACTTTGCCGAGGAGATGATTGCCCACGCGCGCCAGCGTGCATCCGAGGATGGGGAACGAATCATCTACGCTGTTCTGGATGCCACCGACGAGACGGCATTGTTGTCGCTTGGTGAGCGCCGGTTTGACGCGGCTATCTGCCAGATGGCACTGATGGATATGGCAGAGATCAAGCCTTTAATGCGCGCGCTCGCCCGGCTACTGCGTCCTGGCGGGCGTTTCGTCTTCTCGGTGACCCACCCCTGCTTCAACAACCCGCACATGGCCCACGTGGCCGAGGAGGAAGACCGGGAAGGCAACATCATGACTACCTACTCGGTGAAAGTCTTCAGGTACATCAGCAGCACGTTGGCTCATGGTCTTGGCATTCGTGGGCAACCGCGGCCACAAATCTATTTCCACCGGCCTTTGCAGGTCTTGCTGGGCGCGGCCTTTGACGCTGGGTTTGTCCTTGATGGTTTGGAGGAGCCCGCCTTTCCACCCGACCATCCCGTGGGCAAGAATCCGCTTTCCTGGGGTGCAAACTTCAGCGAGATACCGCCTGTTTTGGTGGCAAGGCTTCGGTTATCGACAAGTGGCATACAGGAAGAGTAAGATCGCCCCTCACCCTACCCTCTCCCCTTCGGGGAGAGGGCTTAGGAGCACGCACTCCCTCTCCCCATTGGGGAGAGGGCTGGGGTGAGGGGTGGACCACGCCACAAGTCAACGATTTTATAACTAACCGGCCTCGGCCTCTACCTCTTTTCCCCGCCTTTTCCTCCCGCCTTCTGGCTCAACTCGTACAGTTTGTTCAGCGCGTCCAGCGGCGACATGGATAGCACATCCAGCGCGGCCAGTTCCTGCTCAATCGCGCTGGGTTGGCCGAAGAGGGACAACTGCACCGGCGGCGGCACGACGGCCCGCCGCGCCTTCGCCTCACGGCTCCGCTCCAACTCCCTCAGCACCTCCTCGGCCCGCTGGATGACCGTGCGCGGCAGCCCTGCCAATTTCCCCACATGGATGCCGTAACTGCGATCCGCCCCGCCCGGCACGATTTTGCGTAGAAAGACGACGCGTCCTCCCTCCTCATGGACGGCGACGTTGTAGTTGCGCAAGCGCGGCAGTGTCTTCGCCAGTTCCGTCAACTCGTGGTAGTGGGTGGCGAAGAGCGTCTTTGCGCCCAGGCGCGGGTGGTTGTGGATGTACTCCACCACGGCCCAGGCGATGGACATCCCATCATAGGTGCTGGTGCCGCGCCCGATCTCATCCAGGATTAAGAGGCTGCGCGGGGTAGCGTGGTGCAGGATGTTGGCCGTCTCCACCATCTCTACCATGAAGGTACTCTGGCCCGCGCTGATCTCGTCCTGCGCGCCGATGCGGGTAAAGATGCGGTCCACCAGGCCGATGTGGGCCGAATCTGCCGGGACGAAGGAACCGATCTGCGCCATCAAGACGATGAGCGCCACCTGCCGTAAGAAGGTGCTCTTGCCCGCCATGTTAGGGCCGGTGAGGATGACGATGGACTCGTCCGGCGACAGGTGCAGGTCGTTGGGCACGAAGGGCTCATCCCGCAGCGTCAGTTCCACCACGGGATGCCGCCCCGCGCGTATCTCCAAGAGACCATTCTCGGCCAATTCCGGGCGCACGTAGCGGTTGTTGGCCGCGATCTCTGCCAGCGACGCACTGACGTCCAGTTCGGCCAGCGCCTGGGCCGTCGCCAGGACGCGCGGGGCTGCCGACGCCACCTGGTCGCACACCTGGCGGAACAACTGCGTTTCCAAATCCAGGATGCGATCCTCGGCGTTAAGGACGAGGGATTCGTACTCCTTCAGTTCCGGCGTGATGTAACGCTCCGCGCCGACGAGGGTTTGCTTGCGCAGGTAGTGCGTGGGCACCGCGTCCCGGTTGGCGTTGGTGACCTCTATGTAATAGCCAAAGACCTTGTTGTAGCCCACCTTGAGGGACTTGATGCCGCTGCGCTCGCGCTCCGTCCGCTCCAGGTTGGCGATCCAGGTTTTGGCGTCCCGTGCGGCGGTGACGATGCTATCCAGTTCGGCGGAAAAGCCGGGGCGAATGACGTCTCCCGTGGACAACGCGACCGGCGGCGTATCGCTGATAGCCGCGGCGATGAGCGCTGCCACGTCGTCACACGAATCAAGGTGAAAGGCTCCTGCGTCCTGCGGCGGGGCGTTCTCTGGGTGAGCCTCTGAGGCCGCGCGGCCCATGACCTCCTCTGCGAGAGAGCGGATACGCGGCACCTGCTCCAACGCCTTGCGCACGCCCACCAGGTCGCGTGGCGTCGCGGTACGACCCGTCACGCGATTGATGAGCCGCTCCAAATCGCCCACGTGACGCAACATCTCCCGTATTTCTGTGCGGCGCGGCGTGTCGCGCGTCCACGCCTCTACTGCATCAAGGCGCCCTTGCAGCGGGGCCAGTGTCAGCAGAGGCTGGTTTAACCAACGGCGCAGCAAGCGCGCGCCCATTGCCGTGCGTGTGGTATCCAGAACCCCCAGGAGCGAGCCTCTCACCCTGCCGCTGCGGATGGTCTGCGTCAATTCCAGGTTGCGGCGCGTGGCCTCATCCAAAGCCATGTATTCGGCGGTGGTGTAGGTGCGTAGCCCTACGATCTGCCCGACTGCGCCACGTTGCGTCTCGCGCAGATACTGGATGATCGCGCCGGCGGCAGCTATCGCCAGCGGCAGCCGCTCGCACCCATAGCCCTCTAACGAGGCCACGCCAAAGTGATCCAGCAGGGCCTGCCGCGCCGTGCCTGGCTCAAACCTCCACACCGGCAGCGGAGAAATGAGATAGGAACCAAGCGCGCCTTGCCCCTCATCTCTGTCGCCCGCCCCGTTTTCCGGCACCAGGAGTTCAGAAGGTGCGATGCGCCCTAACTCCTCGCTCAGACGGGCTTCCAACTCCGCGCCGCTCAACTCGGTTGTGGCGAACTCGCCGGTGGTGATGTCTGCATAGGCTAGACCCACGTGATCATCCGCGCGCACCAATGCCGCCAGATAGTTGTTGCGTTTCTCCTCCAAGAGCCCCGGTTCCACCAGCGTGCCCGGCGTGATGACGCGCCGCACGTCGCGCGGCACCAGTCCCTTCACAGCCTCGGTCCCCTGCTGCTCGGCGATGGCGACCTTGTAGCCCGCGGCGATCAGTTTGGCGATGTACCCTTCCACTGCATGGTAGGGGACACCTGCCAGGGGAACGCGCACGTTCTTGCCCACAGGTCGCGAGGTCAAGACGACGTCGCACACCTGCGCGACGGTCTTCGCATCCTCGTCAAAACTCTCGTAGAAATCGCCCAGGCGAAAGAGGACAATCGTACCGGGGAATTGTTTCTTGATCGCCAGGTATTGCTGGCGCATCGGGGTTGCAACGGTCATGGCTCACATTATACCACAGGGGACGCGACGAGGCCGGCTGTTACACCCTCACCCCCGGCCCCTCTCCCGCAAGCGGGAGAGGGGGGCCGCCAAA
>JADYZS010000422.1 GCA_020853075.1 Anaerolineae bacterium
ATAGGTAGCGGATTAGCGGATAACGGCTGTCTGCGAGGGGATTATCCGCTATTCCGCTACGCCGAAGGCATCCGCTGACCCCTACTTGCTCTTCTCCCATGAATTTTAGGATAGGTACTAAAGGTCTGTAGAGACGAGCCGACGGCTCGTCTCTACGAAGACCTTTAAGGGTTGTATGAGGTAGAGAATGGGCACGTCAGACATCACCCAGCAAATCCTCGCCATAGACATCGGCAACACGACCATTGACACAGGCCTCTACCGGGGTGAGACGCTGATCACCCACTGGCGTATCGCCACCGACCGCGAGCGCACCGCCGACGAACATGCCATGCTCCTGCGCGCTTTGTGCGACCACGTGGGTTTCTCGTGGGCCGACCTCTCCGGCGCGATCATCGCCAGCGTTGTCCCACCGTTGACCGGGCCGTGGGAGGAACTCTGCCAACACTACCTGGGCTTGCAGCCCCTTATCATTGGACGCGATAGCGTTGAGGTCGGCGTGCAGGTCTTAACCGACCATCCGGCGGAGGTAGGTGCCGACCGTATTGTGAACTCATTAGCGGCTTACCGGCGCTACGGCGGCCCCTGCATTGTCATTGACTTCGGTACGGCGACCAGTTTTGACGTCATCTCGCGCACGGGCGACTTCTTGGGCGGCGTCATCGCACCCGGCCTGGGCATCGCTGCCGAAGCCCTCACCAGTCGCACGGCCAAGTTGCCCCGCATAGAACTGGTGCCGCCGCCCCACGTCATCGGCAAGAACACCGTCCATTGTATGCAGGCGGGGCTCGTGGTGGGCTACGCCTGTCTGGTGGAGGGCTTGGTACAGCGCATCCAGGTTGAACTACCCGATGGGCCGGGGAAGGTTATCGCCACGGGCGGCCTGGGCGAGACCGTCGCCCGTCTCACGCCCGTCATTGAGGCGGTGGACCCCAGCCTCACCCTGGACGGCCTGCGCATGATCTACGAGATGAACCGATGATACTTCAAGGCAAACGCATCCTTCTTGGCGTCACAGGCGGCATCGCGGCATACAAGGCCGCCGATCTCGCCAGTAAGTTGGTGCAGGCGGGCGCGCAGGTGGACGTCATCCTCACCGCGGCGGCAACCGCCTTCGTCACGCCTCTCACCTTTGAGTCGCTCACCCATCGCGCCGTTCACACCGACGTCCTGGCGATGGCGACGGTGGGTGAGAAAAGAGAGATCGCGCACATCATGCTGGCGAAGGCAGCCGATCTCTTTGTCGTTGCGCCTGTCACCGCGCAAACCCTCGCCAAACTGGCCCTCGGCCTAGCCGATGACCTCCTGGGCGCGACGGCTCTCTCCTGCCCTGCGCCGCTCCTTCTCGCGCCGGCCATGGAATCCCACATGTGGGAGCACCCGGCGACACAGGAACACGTGCGCATCCTGCGGGATCGAGGTGCGACTTTCGTCGGCCCGGCGATGGGACGCCTCGCCTCTGGCGCGCTGGGCGTGGGACGGATGGCCGAGCCGTTGGACATCCTGGAGATGGCGCGGGCCGTCCTGGGGAGAAGCGGGCCTCTGGCCAGACGGCGCGTAGTCATCACCGCCGGGGGCACGTTGGAACCTCTTGATCCGGTGCGCGTCCTCACCAACCGTTCGTCGGGCAAGATGGGGGTAGCCTTGGCGCAGGCCGCGCGCGACGCCGGCGCCGCTGTGATCCTCGTCCATGCGCCCCTGGCCGTCCCGGTGCCGCAGGGTATAGAAGTGATAGCCGTGCGCAGCGCCGTGGAGATGCACGATGCCGTTTTCTCGGTGCTCGGGAATACCGATGTGTTGATAGGAGCAGCGGCAGTGGCCGATTTCCGGCCGGCGGATGCCGCCGTCCAGAAGATCAAGAAAGGCGAGACGCAGGAATTGCTGGTGCGGCTGGTGCGCAACCCTGACATACTGGCCGAAGTGTCCGCATACCGGCAGGAGCGCGACCGGCCGCGCGTTGTGGTCGGCTTCGCCGCCGAGACGGAGGATTTGCTGAAGAACGCGCAGGCCAAGATGGCGACCAAGCATCTGGACATGATTGTAGCCAACGACGTAACCCAGGTGGGGAGCGGCTTCGGTGCCGACGACAACCGGGTGATACTGCTGCACAAGGACGGGAAGCAGGAGATGCTGCCGCTGTTGCCGAAGATGGAGGTGGCGGAGAGGGTAGTAGCACAGGTAGGCGAGATGCTGGGCAAGATATGAACAACACCATCACCGACGTCCCCGGCATCCGGGTCGGCCATGCCACCCACGCGAAGGCACTCACCGGCTGCACCGTCGTCCTCTGCGACCGGGCGCGCGGGCGGGGCGCGGTGGGCGGCGTAGATCAGCGGGGCGGCGCGCCCGGCACGCGCGAGACCGACCTGTTGCGCCCTAGGCACCTGGTCAAAGAGGTGCACGCCGTCCTCCTGGCAGGCGGGAGCGCGTTCGGATTGGCCGCGGCGGATGGCGTGGTACGCTACCTGGAGGAGCGGCGTGCGGGGTTCAACGCGCGCGTTGTGCGTGTGCCCATCGTGCCCGCCGCCATCCTCTTTGATTTGGACGTGGGCGATCCCTCCGTGCGTCCCGATGCCGAGATGGGCTACGCCGCGTGCCAGGCTGCATCCAACGGCCCCGTGGCCGCAGGGAACGTTGGCGCGGGTACGGGCGCAACGGTGGGCAAGATCCTGGGCATGGGCCACGCCATGAAGGGCGGCCTCGGCACAGCCTCGGTGGACTTGGGCGGCGGGCTCGTGGTGGGCGCGCTCGTTGCCGTCAATGCCTTCGGCGACGTGATAGATCCGGTGAACGGGCGCATCGTGGCGGGAGCGCGCAAGGTGCGCGGCGAAGGGTTTGCCGATACCCTGGCGACGATGCGCGGCTTCGTGGGCAAGACCATCCTTCGCTTTGCCGCCTCTGCCGGAAACACCGTCATCGGGGTCGTCGCTACCAACGCCCGCCTGACGAAAGACGAGGCAAACAAGGTAGCGCAAATGGCTCACGATGGGCTGGCGCGCGCGGTCCGGCCTGCACACACGCTCTATGATGGCGATACGCTGTTTACGTTGGCGATGGGAGCCAAACAGGCCGACGTGAACCTGATCGGCGCGTACGCGGCGGAGGTTGTGGCCCAGGCTATCGTGAGGGCCGCGCGCGCTGCCGAGGGGATACCGGGCTTCCCGGCTGCAACGGATTACAAGGACAAGCAGGCATGAGCAGGAAAGCCAGGATTCTGCTGGTAGAGGACGATAAGGCGCTGCGTGAGACGCTGGCTTATAACCTGGAAAAGTCAGGCTACCGCGTATCTACGGCGGCAGATGGCATCAAGGCGATGGACGTAGCGAAAGAAGAGGAGCCCGACCTGGTGCTCCTGGACCTGATGCTGCCAGAGTTGGACGGCCTCTCGGTCTGCCGCGCCCTGCGGGAGCAGCGCAGTGTGCCCATCATCATGCTCACCGCGCGCACGGGCGAGGTGGATAAGATCGTGGGGCTGGA
>JADYZS010000423.1 GCA_020853075.1 Anaerolineae bacterium
CACAACCAAGACCGCGATCACCGCAATCGGGAGCCAGCCAGGTATCGTGCGACCGAGGCGCCGGGAACGCGGTTCCTCGTCGTCCTCCCAGCGCTCCCACTCGGGATCCTGGTCTTGCGGAGATGTGTCGTCCCGCCTCTCGTCATCCGTGTTCATCTTGGTCCTCCTGGCGTCGGAATCGTGCGGTTCCCCAGCCCTGCCAGCAACCGGCCCAGGGACACAAAATCGGTTAGCACTGTGCAGAGGTCACATCACGCGGCCAAACCGGCGTCTATCGTGCTCCATTATACCACTTCCTGTTGTTCGCACAAAGAGTTGACAGGGCGCGTTCGCTGCGATACGATGCACCGGAAAGGAGCGGCGGGGAATGTCAGACATGAGATCTCGTATCTATCTGTTGGTAAAGCAGATACCGGCCGGCCGCGTTGCTACCTACGGCCAGATCGCGCGGCTCGTCGGTCCGCCATGCGACGCGCGCGAGGTCGGCAGCGCGATGGCTGCTCTAGGCCCCAACACCGACGTCCCCTGGCAACGCGTCATCAACAGCCAGGGCGGCATCAGCACGCGCGGGTACCGGCAGCGGGCGCTGCTGGAAGCGGAGGGTATTGAATTCAACGAAAAGAGTCTTACAAATCTGAAGCGCTTCGGATGGAAAGGCCCCGAATTCGCGTGGCTGGTTGAGAATGGCTTCACCCCACTTGCGCCCCCTGAGGAGGAGGAGCCGCCCCCGCCACCGGAGCAACTGAGCCTCTTGTAGCATGACGGTGTTTGCAGCCACGGCTCAACCCGTGATGGTTCCCTCTCGGCGGCGTGAGGCCGATAATCATCTCATCCCCGGCTAAGGGGATTCGCCGTACGGGATAGGAGTGGGGTGAGGACGGCTCCCACTAGAAAAGGGACAGTTGCGTCTCCGGCTGCTCGCCGATGGGATCAAGGCCCAGGCGCGCGGCAAACCCGGCGCGGTCCAGGTCGGCCAGGCTCGCCAGACGACGCAGATGCCGGTTTTTGATGAACTGCCAGCCCTGCCCGGCCACCATCTCGGCCCAGCCGGGGACCTGCTGGAGTTTATACGCCACCAACGCCGCGCGTCCGCCGGGGATGAGACCGTGGCGCGCCATGAGAGCCGGCGCGGAACCCGGGGCGGCCAGCAACGGGCTGATGGCCGCACTCGTCTGGATGATGAAGCCGCGCGCCGGGCGGCCCTCGTCCAGCCAGATGACCCGGCAGGGCTGCCAGCGCGCGTCGTCAGGCCCTACCGGGCGCACGTCGTATCCCAGCCGCCGGCCAAGAGCCAGCAACAAAGCCACGATCTCACCCTGCTCTGCGGCGCGGGACGCAGGCACATCCTCCGGGCGCAGCCGCCATGTGCCAGGCGGTTCTTCTATCGCATACGAGGCGAGGGAAGCGCGGATCAGGCCAAGCGAGGGCGTCAGTATGCCCGGAAAGGCAGCATAGGTGGCAGTAGCCAGATCCTCTTCTGATTGACCCTCGCCTTGGCACAGGTCATCATAGACAAACGAATCTACCCGGTCTGCCAGAGGTGGATCGGCTTGAGCGGGGTGTGCCAGCCACCAGGCGGCCTCCAGAGGTGAGTTCGTCGCGTGCTGCGACTCCTTCGCCGGCACGACCATAGTCAGGTCTTCGTCCGGCACAAGGACGGCGGCTGCCTCGGCCAAAAGGTCTGCCGGTTCCGCCTGCTGCGTGGGTGGTGTTGTCGGCGACTCGCCCCCCGGCAACGCCTTAATAGTCCCCTGCTGGCTCCAGGCCCATAGCACCGTCCAGGCCAAAACTTTGCCCTCCGCCGGCTGGCCCAACCGGCGCAAAGTGTCCAGCACAGCCTCGCGTCCCACCCTGTTCCGGTCCGCAAGCGAGGACGGAAGAGGATGGGAGCCCCGGGGAGCCGCCGAAAAAACCAGGCGATGGGCGACGGGGGCCGGCCCCGGACGAGCAACGGCAGCATCCAGGCGGAGACCGGCGTCGGCAGAGGCTCGTAGCAGTGCCGGTAGCATCTGGTCGTCGCGAGCGTTGCAGGCCAGGATAACCTTGCCACCGGGCCGCAAGGTCTCTCGCAACGCGCTGAAAACCCCGCCTGTGGCTTCGGCATACCAGTCCCAATCGGTAGAGCGCAGGACGGCTAACGAGCGCAGAGGCCCCGTAGCCTCTCGCCCGAAGAGCCACCCCGTCCACAGGAAGGCCAGCGCGTACTCGGCAGGATCAGGGCGAGGCGGCTCTGTCATAACAAGGTCCACGGCCCCAGGGGGTAAGGCACGGGCGAGAGCGCGGGCTGTAGCCTGCTGGCTCAGAACAAGGGGCGTACCGGCTTCTAACAGCGCGCGCAGACCGGAGGCCCAGGATACGTCGGTAGTGGGAGCGCGGGTACGCAGCGCGCGATGGCTCTCTACAAAGGCCTTCCAGACGTTGCGCTCTACGAAGCGGCGAGGGGGGCGCAGGCGCGCGGGCCGCGCGGGGCGGTCCGGCGCGCCGGGCGGCGAGAGGGAGTGACAGCGTTCCAGGCAGGCCAGAAGAAGTCCGCGCACCGCGCGCAGCGTGGCGGCATCGTCAACGAGTGCTTCCGCGCGTAAAGTGAGTTCCGTTAGCGCGTAGCGGTTGCGGGGCGTGTACAGCGCGACCAATTGTGCCGCACGCTCACTCAAAATATCTTGGGGGGCAACCAGTCGCCCCAGCAATTGCCAGTAGAACGCACCGCGCGGCTCTACCTGCTCCAAGATGTGTCTGTCTTCCGCCGTTACGGGACTCAACCCCGCCGCGTTGCAGGAAGGGCAACGAACCCATTTCTCTACGGGCATGGCCGCGTCGCCATCCCAAATGAAGTAATCGGCAGTCGTTCGTTCTCCGCAATGGGGACAGACGGTGAGGTAGAGGTCGGATAGATGGCGCGACAGGGGCTCGTTCCCTTTGAGAGAGTCGGCCAGCGTGCTAAAGCCCATATCCACGACGCGAGGCTCAGGCGGGCTGAGGCTCAGGCGTAACGCCAGGAGGCGCGTGGGGTCCAGGTTGATGGCGAGGACACGATGGCCCACATTCACAGCGGCGGCGGCCACAGCCGGGTGACGCGCAAAAGGATCCAGCACCAGGGCGTGAGCCGTGTCAATGGCCGCGAGGTAGTGTCCCACCAACGCTGGCGACCAGGGGTGGGCCTCTTCCTCCCACAGCGGCGCGCTGGCAGGAGGGCCATCGGGCACGAACACGGCCAACGGGTCTGACGCTGGGGACATACTTGCCTCTGAGCCATCAGATCATGGCAAAAGGTACTGACTACCTGTCTCGTCGCCTTGAGTATAGCACACCCACCCAGCGAAGTCAACATAATGTTAAGAAATCGGCACGGCTGTTGTTGACTTCACTGTTGTTTGACACTATAATCATCCCACGATGAAGAAGAAACCCAGGACACTCATCACCAACGGCACCATCATCACGCCAGCGCGGCTTTGGGAAGGCGGGGCGATTCTCGTGGAGGGCGGGCGCATCGCCAGCATCGGGCGGCGCGACGACTTCGGCACTCTGCCGGACGCGGAAATCATGGACGCGACGGGGCATTGGGTAGCCCCCGGCTACGTGGACGTGCACGTGCACGGTGCGGTGGGTCGTGACATGATGGAAGGAACGGCAGAAGCCATCTCAACCGCCGCCACCTTCTTTGCCCGGCACGGCACGACGGCCTTCCTACCAACGTCTATCACCGATTCACCAGAGGCGATTGGCCGGTTCCTGGGGGCTGTGGTGGAGGCCCAACGACGGGGGACAGGCGGCGCGCAGGTATTAGGAGCCCACGTTGAGGGCCCCTACATCAACCCAAAGATGTCCGGCGCGCAGCCAACGGAGTTTATCCGGCCCGCGGATCGCCAGGAATATGAGCGTTGGTTCGCCAGCGGGGTCGTCCGGCTCATCACCCTCGCGCCAGAGATTCCGGAGAACCGCGCCCTCATCCCTTATGCTTTGCAGCATGGGGCGGTTGTCTCCATCGGCCACTCGGCTGCTACCTATCAGGAGACGATGGCGGCTGTGGGTTTGGGGGTGAACCACGCCACCCACACCTTCAACGCCATGAGCGGCCTCCATCATCGTGACCCCGGTACGGTGGGCGCGGTGCTCTATGCGGATAAGGTCTATGCCGAACTCATCGCGGATACGGTGCACGTGCATCCCGCGGCGATGGCGATCCTGGTGCGCGCGAAGGGCTCCGGCAGAACCGTCTTGGTCACCGATGCAATGGCAGCGGCGGGCCTGGGCGACGGCGATTACCCGTTGGGCGCGCACGTGACCTACGTGCGCAACAGCATCGCCCGCGTGGCGAATGGCTCATTAGCCGGGAGCCTTCTGACGATGGATCAGGCCGTGAAGAACATCGTGCGGGAGACCGGCAGCACGCTGGCGCAGGCGGTAGAGAGGGCAAGCCTGACTCCGGCCCGTTCCATTGATGTGGCCGATTGTAAAGGGAGCCTGGAGCCGGGTAAGGATGCCGATGTCCTCTTGTTAGACAAGGATTTGAACGTGACACTTACTATGGTACGTGGCGAGATTGTATATCGCCAGTGACTTATAAGCCAAGTCGCCGGCATTGTTGGGGAATTCTTGACCATAACAGCCATTGTACATATACTGAGGTACCGCTGTGTCTGCCCCCGTAGCTCAAGTGGACAGAGCAACTGCCTTCTAAGCAGTGGGCTGCTGGTTCGAGTCCAGCCGGGGGCACGGTCAAGTCTCGTAAAAATAGATTGGGGAGCCAGGTATCTGGCTCCCCAATTTGTTGTTCAGGTAGAACGGCTTACCAGCGAGACCCGCCGCCGCGGCTACCGCCGCGCGAGCCGCCCCGACTGCCGCCACCGCTACCACCGAAGCCGCGGCCACCGCCCGATCGCTCTTCGCGGGGGCGTGCTTCGTTGACGCGAATCTGCCGGTCGTGCAGTGTACTGCCATCCAGCTGAGTGATGGCCTTTGCCACGTCGGCTTCGTTCTCCATCTCCACGAAACCGAAGCCCTTTGAGCGGCTGGTGTCGCGGTCCATGACCACTTCGGCTGACCGGACTGCGCCGGCAGTAGCAAAGAGTTCTTGCAAGTCAGCATTTGTCGTGCTGTACGACAGATTGCCAACGTATAGTCTAGTACCCATGATGTTTTATTCTCTCTCTTTCAGATTCAGAGACCCGAACCGCCTTGGCGGCGAGCCCCAATGGCCCTGATAAGGGGCTATATTTTCGTGACGTTGACCGCGTGGGCGCCTTTGGGCCCCGCTTCCACTTCAAACTCTACCTTGTCCCCCTCCTCCAGGTTGCGAAAGCCATCTCCCTGGATAGCTGAGTAATGCACGAAGACGTCTTCACCCCCGTCGCGGCTGATGAAGCCGTACCCTTTGGAGCGGCTGAACCATTTCACCGCGCCCATGACACGCTCGCTCATGACGAGCACCTCCTAAGAGAAAACCAGAATCTGTTCGTAGGTGAGTGCGATTGTCACGGCATATAAACAAACAGCCGCCGGGCCAGCAGACCCGGCCCGACGGCGTAAGAATCTACGTCCGAGACAGATGCTTCCTGTTACCTACAATTATAAGATAACACAGATATGCCATCCTGTCAAATTTGATCCATTCATCGCGTGGGGCTCTGTCAAAGGTCGCCACCGGATGAAATCCGACGGCTGCGCGTTTGTGCCAAGGGTGAAGTCAGCCTCTTGTCGGATGGTAGTCATGCACAACAACGGCGCGTGTGCTATAATCTTCACAAGGTAGCCAACCCTAAGTACCTATCCTAAAATTCATGGGAGAAGAGCAAGTAGGGGTCAGCGGATGCCTTCGGCGTAGC
>JADYZS010000424.1 GCA_020853075.1 Anaerolineae bacterium
GCCTCCACATCAGAATATTCCTTGTTCCCGGCCAGGTTCCTCATCTCGTGGGGGTCATTCTCCCGGTCAAAGAGGAGGGGATCAACCTCGTGGTTGCGCCAGCGAGCATAGACCCAACGCTCGGTTCTGACACCCCGCCAGAAGCCGAGCCACTTGGTCCGGTTAGGCCAGCCTATCGCCTCGTTTTGCAGATAGACCGAATCAGCCCAAGGCCCTTCCTGTCCGAGGACGGCGTGGGATAGATCCATGCCCCGCACTGTACCAGGGATGGCGAGTTCGCACAGACTCAACAGCGTCGGCATGATGTCCACCGTGTTCAAGAGGGCGCGCGTCCGCTGCCCAGGGCGGACTTTAGCCGGATAACGCAGCAGGAAAGGGACGTGGATGGCTTCTTCGTAGGGCGAGGCTTTGGAGCAGCGTTTGGTGTGATGCAGCCATTGATCCCAGGGCTTGCCGAAACCGTGGCTGCTCAGGTGGTCGCCATGGTCGGAGGTGAAGACCACGATGGTCTTTTCGGCCAGGCCGAGGCGATCCAAAGCCGCCAGGAGGCAGCCCATTTGTGCGTCTAGCGCGGTCACGCAGCCGTAGTACAGGGCGATCTCCTTGCGGGCGAAGGCTTCCATCTGCACTGGCACATTGGGAGGAACGTCCACCGACGCCGGATCGTAGGTGTTGAACTCCTCCGGGAACTGGTTGTAAGGCCAGTGGGGCGGTTCCCACGCCAGAACCACGGCGAAGGGCGCCCCATCGTTCTGCCTCTGATGTTCCTCCATGAAACGGATTACCAGGGAAACCTCGCCCGCCGGTGACCAGCAGCCGAAGGGGATCGGCCCGCGTTCGTTCTCATGATACTGGTTTTTCCAATAGCCGCCGCGGGCGATGTTGTAGGCGGCCATGTAATCAAAGCCGTAGCGTTTCTCCTCTGGATAGGGGCCATAGCCCAGGTGCCACTTGCCGATGAAGCCGGTGTGGTAGCCCGCCTCCTTGAGCACCTGGGGCAAGGTGATCTGGTCACGCCACAACATATACTCGTTGTCAAGCGCGCCGTTCTGGTGAGCGTATCGCCCCGTCAGCAACGCGCCGCGATAGGGCGTACAGAGGGGATAGCCGGAGAAGGCCTGGTCAAAGATGATCCCTTCCGCGGCCAGACGATCCAGGTGCGGCGTGCGGACAACCGCGTTGTGGCTACATCCCACCGCGCTGTATCGCAACTGGTCGGCAAAAACGAAGAGGATGTTAGGTCGGCTCATCCAATATCATCTTCCGAACAACAGCCACGCCAGGCCGAAAGCGAGGACGGTGTTGAAGGCCGTCGCCACCAGATATACCAGCAAAGGTCTCCCGCCGATGGTGCGTAACTCGCGCAGCGAAAGGCTCCAGCCGATACCGACGAAGGCGAGGGTAAAGGCCCAACTGCGCAGGGCGTTGATGTCTTTGATCTGCGCCTTATCAAACAGGCCGAGGGAGGTAAGCGCCGAAACCAGGACGAACCCCAGGACGAACTTGGGGAAGCGCTCCCAGATGAGCCGGGCGCTGGGTCGCTCATCGGGGCGGCGCTCCTCTTTGAGGGCCCAATAGACGGCCAGCAGGAAAGCCGCCACGCCGATCAGGGTATTCTGCGACAGTTTGACGATGGAGGCCACTTTGACCGCGGCCTCGCCATAGATAGTACCTGCTCCCACCACGGCGGCAGTCGTATCAATGTTGCCGCCGAACCAGGCTCCGGCCCACTCCGGCGTCATCCCGATGGCGGTGGCCGCGTAAGGCATCAGGATCATCAGCGGGAGGGCAGTGAGGATGACCAACGTTGTGACGTAGGCCAGTTGTTCCTTCTTTGCCAACACCGCGCCACCCGCGGCGATGGCCGCCGAGACGCCGCAGATAGAGACCGCGGCGCACATCACCGCCCGCAGTTTGCTATCTAGTTTCAGCACGCCGCCCAGCCACCAGGTGAACAAGAATACTGCCGCGACCATGATCACTGCCTGGATCATACCTCGTGCACCCACGCTCATGATCTGGGTGAGATTGACGCTCGCTCCCAATAACACCAGGCCGATCTTGATAAAAAACTCGGTGCGGAAGGCGCTGTTCAATCTCTCTTTGACGCCGAGGGCGCTGGCGATTAGGTTGGCTCCTAGCCCCAGAACCGCTGCCCAAAGCGGGTACTCTATGGCGGCTGGATTCCACTTGGCGGTGGCAAACTGGTTGGTCAGCACCGCCAGGGCAACCAAGACGATGGCCGAAGCGACGAGATCCGGAACCTTGCCCCAACGCACCGGCCTGACTAGCGGCTCTGTTCGTTGCATGGGATCTCCTTTCACCAGGGTACGCGCGCCAGGATGCCCAGATAGACAAGGGCGATAAGGGCCAGACCCGCGATAACCGACCACCAATCTTCACCGATGCGGGAGAGGGGGTTATTATCCATGTTCGGTGTATCCTTTCAGATGGTTCATTGGAGGGAGAGTGCGGCAATTGCGACCTGGATGCCGATGCAATCGTTAGCCTATGAAGATGGGATGGTATTCAAATCACCTAAGAAGTGGTCGCGGTCGTCCTTCTCTGCGATCTTCTCTCCGGCCCCCCGCGCCAAGGCGACGTATCTCTCGGCATCGCTCTTCTTCCCCGCCACCATAGAGGCTCTTGCCAGCGCCTCGTACGCGTAAGCCAGGTCAAAATCGCCGATCCCGTTCTGCTGACATATCTCCAGACACCTTCGGGCATGGTAGAGGGCAGGTTCCGGCCTCTTCAACACGGCATACACACGAGAGATTTGCCACTCGCCCCGCGCGAAGTGTACCGGCGTGCCGATCACCCCCCAATGATAGCGGGACGCGTGGGCGGTGTGGATCATCTCGTCGTCTTCTTCCCTGGCGCGTTGCTTCTTGTCCAGCAAGTCCCAGGTGCGGTTGAAACAGTCAACGGCCAATCGCCTGTGCTGTTCTACGGTTGGCTGCTCACCGTTCTTCATCTGACCCCCTATGTCCATTCCAAATATCCTCGTACAATGCCAGCGTTTTCCGGCCGATGGCAGGCCAGGAATGCCGTTCCTCGGCCAGTTGCCTGGCTCTCTCTCCCATTTTGTGGCAGCGGGCAGGATCGGACAGAAGCGTCGCCACTCCGTCGGCCAACGCGGCCTCGTCGCCTGGCCGGACAACCAGGCCGGTGATTCCGTTTTCCACTAACTCCGGCAGACCCCCCACGGCTGTCACGACGACGGGGCGAGCATAGCCGTAAGCAGTGACGAGGACGGCGCTAAGAGAAATGTCCAGATAGGGCAAGACGACCAAATCAGCGGCACAGAAATAGGTTGGCACCAATTCGCTGGGAATGTAGCGGGTGTGCATGGCGACGTGCGCTCCCAGGCCCAGGTCGGCGATGAGACGCTGGTACGGCGCCAGCGGCTCCATCGGCTCCCCGGCAACGAGAAGGTGCATGTCGGGCACGCGCTCCCGCACCATGGGGAGGCTGCGCAGGAGGGCTCCTAACCCTTTGTAGGGCTTGATGAGGCCGAAGAATAGGGCTACCGGCTTATCTGGGTCTAAACCCAACTGGGCCCGCGCTTCTTTCTGGGGGAGGGGTGGGCCGGAGAAGGAGCCCAGGTCACCCATGGATACCTGGTACACGCGCTCCGTGGCCGCGCCAAGCGCGACGACGCTCTCACGGTTTGCGGCGCTGTGTACGATGATGGCGTCGGTGGAGGCATAAAGCCAGCGACGCTGCGCCCGCTCCCAGCCCAGGAGCAGCACCCGCCAACCTTGGGGATTGCGGGGCATTATGTCGTGAGCCGTGAAGACGACGCGCCAGCCTCGCTGCCGCCACTGGCGATACAGAAGGGCATCAAACCAGGGGATGAGCGACCATTGCACGTGGACAATGCCCGGCGAGCGGCGGCCCAACTCGCGCGTGAGATTTAGCATTTCAAAAGGGTACGACAGCGCCTTCAACAGACGGCGTAGCCGGGGCACCGAACGGACACGATTGGTCAGAGGGCGCAGCAGGGGATGGTCAAAAAGAGTGAAGAAGATGTGGCGTTCACATACGCAAGGATCTGGGACAACCGGCTCAAAGAGATAGGGGGACGTGACCCATTCTACCTTTGCGCCGAGGCCGGCTAGAGCCTGGCACAAGTTCGCGTCGTAATAAGGGGTAAAGTTACCCGGATCCAAGATCAACACCGGAAAGGTGGGCATGTTCACGTCCTCACAGCCTCAGCCCGCAGGCAATCGCCCTGTCCCAACCACGCCAGCACGCCGCTGGCAAGCCGGGACCCGGCGGCTATGACCGCATTGTTCCGCAGGTACGTACCTGCCGCAGACCGGCCACGCCGCTCATCCCAGATTATTTGCAGACTCCCGGCCAGCCCATGCTCGTTGGCAACAGGCCACACGCGCGTTGAGGCGAAGGCCGTCTCATCCAAGATGCGGCGCAGCGTCGTCGGGCTGAAGGCGTACAGGTGCCGCGGCGCATCCACGTGAAACCAACGCTCACGGAAAAGGCGTGCCCCTGGCCCTACGACGTTAGGAACCTCCAGCATCAACTGGCCTCCTAACTTCAGGAGACGATGGCAGGCGGCCAGCGCCCGCCTGGGAGAAGGGAGGTGTTCTAGCACGTGCCACAGGGTTATGACGTCAAACATCCCAGAGTCAAACCCGGCCAATTCCAAAGGTCCCTGGCGGACATCCAGCGCCCAAACCTCTCGTGCTCGCTCTACGCTGCGCGTATCCGTCTCTACGCCGTGCACCTCCCAACCCAGTGCCCGCATCGCCAGGAGATAAGCGCCGCTCCCGCAGCCCACATCCAACAGACGGCCATGAGGCCGGTAACGCGGGACCATTTCCAGGCGGCCTCGCCACGGCAGGAGTGGCAAGGATAGGATGGCCTGCCACGCGGTACGCGTACCCCCTCTCTCCGCTGGGGAGAGGGTTGGGGTGAGGGGAGGTCGTGCTCTCACAGCCGACTCTCTATCGGAATCCTCGCCTTTGTCAGCCCCTGATTCTAAGAAGGGATACCCCCGCCACACAGCCAGAGCCAGGTGGCTTGCCCGCTTCCGCCACCGGGTCTGGAGATTATCCGGTGCGACCACTGGTGGGCGATATGCATAATACTCCTCCGGCGGGTAATAGGCGGTCAGGTCTTCTGTTACCGGCCTGGGGTCAAGATAGACGAGGCCGCAGGACACGCAACGCACCAGACGGAAGGCGTGCGTTAGCCCTAAGACGCGGTCTCGTACCTGGGCTACCGGCGCCGGTGCGTCGGCCCCGCAGAGATCACAGGTCACGTGCTCAAGGCGCGGCTCAACTCCCTTCATTAAGGACCCGACGATACAGTTGGGCGATGCTCTCCGTCATGGTGGATGCCCGGAATCGTTCGTGGGCCCGGCGCGCGCCCGCTTGGGCGCGGCGCGCAGCCTCTTCCGGGTACGAGAGGGCTTCGTGGATGGCAGCAGCCAACGCGCCGGGGTCTGCCGGTGGGATTAACCAACCGTTTCCCCTATCAGCCATCACCTCGGGGACGCCTCCCACCCGTGTTGCAACCACAGGCCTCGCCGCCGCCAATGCCTCCAGCACCACCATGCCAAATGATTCCTCTAGGGATGGCACTGCCACCAGGTCACAGGCAGCCAGGAGTGACGGCACATCGTCGCGATAACCCAAGAAATCTACCGAGCCTGCAACCCCCAGCGTGGCTGCCTGTTGGGCCAGCCGCGCGCGCAATGAACCCTCGCCTGCCATCCATAGCCGCAGGCGAGGGTAAGTAGCAAGAAGGGTGGGCAATGCCTGCAGGAGATAGTGATGCCCTTTCACCAACTCCAACCGCCCCACTGCCAGGAGAACCGGCTCGTCACCGGCAAGGCCCAGCGCCCGCCGCGTCTCGTCCCGGCTGCCGGCATGGCTCAAGAACGACGCGGCATCCAGGCCGTGGGGAACGACGACCACTCGCTCAGGCGATATTCCCGTAGCAAGAAGTTTCTGCCGCTGGAAGCCCGAGGGGACGAGGATCGCCGCTGCGCCTCGCAGGGCAAGCGTCTCCAATATTCGATAGAACCGTTTGGGCCATGACCCGCGCGTGAAGAGGCCGTGATCCGAGGCGATCCAGGGTACGCGCGCCTGGCGCGCGGCCCAACCCCCCAGGATGCTGCTCTTGTATTCGTGGGTGTGCAGTAGGGCAAACCCACCGGAACGCAGCCGTTGCGCTAACGCGCCGACCATCCTGGGGATTGCGCCCCAGCCGGCATCCCACTCTTCTGCCTCCCACCCATGCGCCCGCGCCCGCGCCACCAGCGGATGAAGGTCATCAGATCCGCACTTGTTCTGCTCCGCGTGTTCGGCCCGGCATAGCACAGCGATGTTGACCGAGAAGCCTTCCGCAGGTAGATTCGCGGCCAACCGTAGGATTTGCTGCTCCGGCCCCCAGATGTGCGAGCCCTGACGCAGATGCAGAACCTGCTGGCCGGTCATGGGCTTGATTCTAACCCCACAGGCGTAGTCTGTCAAGGAAGAACGACCTGCTCCGCTGGCTATGTCTCAGAAACTGTCTGAAAAGTCCCGGCCATCGGTTGAAACCGACGGCAAATGGCTTAGCCCGTAGGGTACGGAGTACCTAAAAACCCGCAAAGCGGGTTTCTTGCACATACCAGCCGTCGGATTTTATCCGATGGCGGCCTGTTCCCGTACTTCTCAGACAGCCTCTCAGAATCCATAATGGGCGTTGATCTCATTTTGATAGGCGGAGACCTGGCCTGCCAGGACCTCATCCAGGGTTACCGTCCGGCCCAGGAGCGACGATTCAATCATGGCGTAGGAGGCTGCCAGATCGCGCAATCCCTCCTTACCGCTTGTCTCCGGCGCGTGTCCGCTCTCAATCCCGCGCAGCCAGTCGTATTGCTGGATGGCCGAAGGATCTTGCAGTCCCAGGGGGAACCAGCGTCGTACATCTATGGGATCGGCGCGGGTGTGGAATAGTTGCAGCAGGTCGCCGCGAGTCCCGTCGTCCAGGTGAATCTGGCCGCCAACGATAGAGCCGGAAGTGCCGTAGAGGGCGAAGCCGCCAGGGATTGTGACCGGCGTACCGTGGAGTGCCCACGACCAAACCAGGTGCGCCACCGCGCCACTGGCGAAGGTGGCCGTGGCGAGGTAGGTGTCATCCACACCGCAGACGATTTCTTTTATCACCCGGCCCTCTGCATCCCGCAGGCGGCGTATCGGCTCTATGATCCTCACCTGAGCGGTGACCGTCTGCACTTCGCCGAGGATGTAGCGCAGCAGATCAAAGAGGTGCGGGCCGATGTCTATGGCCGCGCCTCCTCCTGCCTCCAATTTGCGGTGTCGCCAGGGTGTCTCGGCGACTATCTTATCTGGCGACCAGAGACCGCCCAGGCTGCCACCCACCGCCAACTGCATTTGGCCCAACAGCCCGGAGTGCGCAGCCCAGCCGAGGGCACGCGTGCGGGGAGATGTCCGGATGTTCTCAAAGACGGCGAAGGTCAGGTGGCGGGCGCTGGCCTCCTCTACCATTCGCTGTGCCGCCTTGACGCTGATGGCGAGGGGTTTTTGGGTGAGAAGGTGGCGGCCCGACCGTAAAGCATCCAGCCCGATCTGGTGGTGCATATAGACCGAGGTAAAGTCGTTGACGGCATCCACCCGGTTGTCGCGCAGCGCATCCCGATAATCGGTATAGATAGCGACGTCGCTCACGTCCTGGAAGTCGCTAAGATACGTGTGCGGCGCAGCCAGAGGGTCGCCCGTGGCGGGGTCCAGCACAGGTGGCCTAGGCGGCGGGCCTTCGCCGCTCTTCAGAAACATCAAGGCATCGTCGCGCCGCCGCGCCACCAGCGCGACGATGTGAAAGTCCGCCCCTTTTTCCCGCAGAGCCTTGTAGCCCTGCAAGTGGGCGTTCAAGATGCGCCCACAGCCAACAATCGCGATGCGGATCATCTATCCCTTGCCTTCGCGAGAAGATAATCGTGCGCGACGCTGCGCCGGGGGATTAACCGCAGAGAGCGCGGAAAACGCAGAGGTAGAAAAACGTTTCTCTATGCTCTCCGCGACCTCTGCGGTAAAACTTAACTGAGCGGGAGAGGGAGGGAGATGGCCTGGCCGCGTTGGGCCGAGAGAAGGCCGGCTTCCAGAATCTCCTGGGCATCCCGTCCCACCGTTGGCGAACACAATCCTTCTATTGGGCGGCCATCGGCGATGCGAGAAAGGAAATACTCTGTCGCGTTGCGTTCATCCGCCCCCAGTTCTGGCACAGGCACTTCCTGGCCGTCCGGGTGCTGGCGGTCGGCTAGGAGGAGCCTCTTCCGCTCCACCACCAGCGTCCCTTCACTGCCGTAGATAGTCGGCACATAGGAGGTGAGGTGCCCGATCTGCGTCCAGGAGGCCATGGTGACGCTGATGGCGTGGGGATACTCCATGAGGAGGACGGCGTTGTCGTCCACCGTCATGTACTCTTTGACCAGGCGACCGGCCACGCCCGTCACGCGGCTCGGCAGGCCCAGCAGGTATGCTGCCAGGGCTGCCCCGTAGCAGCAATAGTCCATCAGGGCCCCCGCGCCGTTGAGTTTTGGGTCGTAGAGCCAGTTGTAGAAATAGGTGGAGCAGCCGACCTCTTTAGGGCCGGCATGGGCAGAGCGATAGTGGGTCTGGTAGATGCGCCCAATCTCTCCCCGTTGGGCCAGGGTCATGGCATGGGCAAAGGCCGCGCCCCAGGCGGTGGGCCAGTTGACCATCAGTTGCACCCCCGCGGTGCGCGCCGCCGCGAGCATCTGGTTGGCCTGGGCCAGCGTGGCCGACATAGGCTTTTCGGTCAGCACGTGGAGACCGCGCGCGGCGGCCTGTGCCGCCAGGGCCGCGCCAGTGGCATTGTCGGCGAAGATGTAAACGGCATCCAAATCATCGCGGGCCAGAAGTTCATCGTAAGTGGCATAGACCTGTGGGCACTGGTATTCCTGCTGCACCTTCTCCAGCAGAGGTGGGTTCGGATCGGCGGCGGCAACCAATTCGCCGCGCTCGGAATTAACGAGCGCGCGCAGGTTACCCCACAGGTGGTCGTGGCTCATGCCCAGAATCCCGACGCGGAGTTTCTTTGACATGGCGATGCCTCCCAAGTGAGAGATAGGCGCGGGCTTGCCCGGTGCAGTATATCACGGGGGGGAACTCATGCGCAAACGGCGTCTAAAAACCCTAAGAACCTATCCTAAAAATACGGGAGTCTGATTTCCGGTCAGCGGATAGGTAGCAGATTAGCGGATAATCTTGTCTTAGACGGTCGTTATCTGCTAATCGGCTACGCCGAAGGCATCCGCTGACGCCCATTTGCTCTCCTCCCATGATTTTTCGGGTAGGCACTTAGGGTTTCATCACGTCCGCGCGGGCGCGCTCTCAAAGTGTCCTGGCTGAGACGGGCGCGAGGGGTTAGAGAGGACTTTTAGTTCAGCATCCACCAGGTCCATGGCCAGGCGCGCACCGAGGCTGCGGAAGATGTCCCAGGCGCGCAAGAGAATATCCAACGCCTGGGCGTCGTTCTTCCTGGCATGTTCCACGCGGGCCACTTCCACGTAGGTCTGCCCCAGTTCAAAGCGGCTGTCAAGGGTTTTGAAGAGGGATACTGCCTCGTTTAAATGCTCGGTAGCGGCTTTCACGTCGCCCTGGCGCAGAGATGCCGCGCCGAGGAGTCGTAGCGCGCGCCCGCGCGCCGCGGCCCTCGGCCCCAATTGCTCCGTGGTCAGCAACGCCTGCCGGCCGCGTTCGGCAGCCTTCTGCAGCTCCTTCTGCCCCAAATAGGCCTCGCCGTTCAAGAAAAGAATGTCGGCCAGGTCTTCCGCCGATTTGACGGTTTCCGCGAGGGGGATCGTCGCTTCTGCGTAGGCGAGCACCCCCTGCCACTCCTTGCGCCACAAGCCCAGATTCGCCAGGTTCTTATGCGCTTTTACGATGAGGGAAGGGCTGTTAATACGTTGGGCAATCTCCAGGCCCCTTTCCAGATGCTCTTTAGCCTGATCCAGATCGCCTTTGTGGGTGTAGATGGCGCCGGCATTGAGATGAGCGATAGCCTGCCCGCGCGTATCCCCTGTGCGCCGGTGTATCTCCAACGCCTGCAGGTGGTATTCAACCGCCTCGTTCCAATAACCTTGCAGTTCCATGAGCGTACCGATATTGGTGTAGGAGCCCGCCATGCCCTGCATATCCCCTAGTTTTTCTCGTAGGGCCAGGCTCTGTTGCGCATAAGAGGCGGCTACAGCCCATTCGCCGCGATTAAAAGCCAGCCAACTCCGCCGGTTGTAGATGGAGGCGATTTCTTCCAGGTGTTGGCTGTTGCGTACCAGGTTCAGCGCGGCCTGCAGCCATTCTTCCGCGGTATCCCACTGGCCGCGCTGCATATAAACCCAACCCCAATCGCTATAGACTCGCGCCTGTTCCACGCGCGCTCCGGGCGTATCCACGCTGCAAAGGGTTTCCATGGCGGCTGCGAGCCAGGCCATCCCCTCATCTTGATCGCCTTCGCCCGATAGGTAGGTATGGCTTATCTTGCGTTGCAGGGCGGCGACCCCTTCCGGAGCCCATTCCTCGCTGCTGGCGGTCAGCCAGCGCAAGGCCGTCCGGTAGCGATCCCGCGCGACCTCGTGATCGCCCAGGAACATGAGGACGTCGCCGAGGCCGCTGAAGGCGGCAGCCTGTCGCTCAGGCGTTACGTCGGGGAGGCTGAGGAGAAGAGGTTCCGCCTGTTCGTAGAGTTGCCGGGCGCGGGCGTTGGCGAAGTTCTTGGCGGCATGTTGCGCTGCTAAGAGAGCATAGTGCAACGCCTTCTCGCGCGCCGGACTGAGGAGGTAATGCTGGGCCAGTTCGTCCAGGTGTTCCTCTAACCGGCCAGCGTAGAGCCGTTCAATGGCTTCTGCCACCTGTTGATGCAAAGCCTCGCGGCGGCGATGGAGGAGGCTGTGATAGACCGCGTCCTGGGTGATGGCGTGCCGGAAGATATACTCTCGTTCCGGCGATTCTCGCTGCACCCGCAGGAAGTCTAAAGCGACCAGTTCACGCAGTTGCGATTGCCAGGCGTCGGCCTCGCTGGCCGGATCCAAGACGGCAGCCAGCAGTTTTTCCGGTATCCAATAGCCGATGACCGAGGCCGTTTGCAAGATGTAACGCAAATCCTCCTGTAGCCGGTCAAAACGAGCCATGATGAGGCCCTGCAAAGTCGGTGGCACGGCCAGCGCCGCCAGGTCTGCCTCCGGTTTTAATTGCCAGCCCGACCCATTAGCCCGGTGAAGAACTCCCTGGTCAATCAGCATCCGCAGCATCTCTTCCAGGTAGAAGGGGTTTCCCTCGGCGCGGGCCAGCATTGCCTGGCGGAACTCGGCGGGCAGATCGGGTGCAACGACCAGGGCTTTCAGCAAGGTCTCGGTATCGGCAGCCGACAGTTCTTCCAACCGCACGTGCAGATAGCGATCCGGCACCTTCGCACGGGCAACGGGGCCAAGTTTAGCGGATGCATCGCCGTGCAGGGGGCGCGAGGTAGCGATCAGCACGAGGGGGGCCTGCTGCACCGCATCCACCAGAAAAGTGAGGAGGTCCAGGGTCAATTCATCAGCCCAGTGGAGATCGTCAAGGGCTACGATGAGCGGTTGGGTCTTTGCTTCGGCTACTAACAGGTCGCGCACGGCCAGAAACGTGCGGCTTTGTAACTGGGCCGGGTTAAGCATTTGCAACCACTCTCGCTCCGACTCCGGCACAGGGAGGCCTAACAGGTTTCCCAGCGGGGCCAGTTTTTCTCCGGCCAGGTCAGGGGCCAGAGCCTCCAGTCGCGCGCGCAGACGTTCCCAGGCCACATCTTCCGTTTGGCCTGTCCCAAGTTCCAGGTAGTTCTTCAGGATTTCAATGAAAGGAAAGTAGTTGATGTTACTTGTGTGAGCCAGGCAGGTGCCATGCAAGATGCGAACTTGGTGCCCCACGCGTTCCCACAATTCCGCCAGGAGGCGCGACTTGCCGATGCCGGCCTCGCCGCTGATGATAACGACCTGACCGTAGCCGTCCTTGACTAGACGCTCTACCGCGGCTTCCAGGCGGGCGAGTTCCACGTTACGCCCGATGAGAGGAGCCCGCAACCCCGGCACACCGCGCACGTGCCCGCGATGGCTGCGCGGCCCCATTGCCTCAAACGCGCTCACTTCGCCGGGGAAACCTTTCAGGATAATGGGGGGAAGGGAACGGTAGTCAAATAAGAGAGCGGTGGGCTGATAGACGGCCTGGCTAATGAGGATGGTGCCGGGAGAGGCAGCCTTCTGCAACCTTGCAGCCAGGTTCACCGTGTCGCCAATGACGGTATATTCCATGCGCAGGTCGGAGCCGACCTTGCCCGCGATGACCGGGCCGCCGTGTAGCCCGATGCGTAGGCCGATGGTGGGCCGCCGTTGCCTGCGCAATTCTACGTTGAGGGTGCGCAGCGCGTTTTGCATTCCCAGTGCAGCCAACACCGCGCGTTCTGCGTCGTTCTCGTGGGCAAGCGGTGCGCCAAAGAGGGCCATCAGCCCGTCGCCAGTGAACTTGTCCACGATGCCCTCGTAGCGATAGACTTGCTCTACCAGCAGTTCCAGGCAGCGGTTGACGAGGTTATAAACCTCTTCTGGATCCAGGTTACCGGCGAGGGTGGTAAAATCGCTCACGTCGGCGAAGAGAACCGTGACCTCGCGCCGTTCGCCCTCGCTGCGCAGCCCGGCGCGCACCATCTTCACTGCCAACGAAGAGGGCATAGGGGGGGCAGCCGGACGGACGCCAGCGGCAGAGGGGGACTGTTTGCCCGTCAGGGCGGTACCGCACTGGCCGCAATAGCGGAAGCCTGCCGGGTTCGCCGCACCACAAACGAGACACTTGCTCTCGGTCGGTTGGGGTTTAGCACCAACCGCCGCGCCACAATGGCTGCAAAAGCGCGCCTGGTCCGGATTCGCCGTGCCACAAACCGAGCAGGAAACAGACATGGTAATTGGCCCCAGTGAAAGCGAAATGACAGCACGCTGGCGACATGAGCGCGTGCCGTCGTCCTCTCCCTGTTATTCTATCATCGGCTAACCAGAGCATCTTGTACAGCGGCCTGATTATAATGCAAGTCACTGCCAATGACAATAATGGAAACACCGTTCCTGCGAAGACGTTGCAGGTAAAAACAAGCCCCTGCCTGGGGCCAGACAGGGGCAGGAAAGATTTGTAGAGACGACCGCAGGGTCGTCTCTACACTGCCGATAGGTTATTGCCCGGAGATGACGAATCGCCCGCCATCGCTGCGGCCAAAGACCTCCGGGAAGTACATTTGCATCGCCGTCGTCGGCATCACCAGGTACTCGCCCGGCAGGCTGGCTCGCATCAGATAGGTGTATTGGTAGGTTCCGCGCGGGAGGAAAGTAGCGAAGAGCGCCACTTTCTCGTCGCGTAGGTCGGTGTGGCTGGGGAGCCAGGCATCCCACATCCAGGCCTTCGGCTCCTCTATCACCTCCCCTTCCTTCATCCGCCGGATCTCTTCCTCCGTCGGTAGGGTGCGCGTGGTGCGGAGGCTCGTATCCACCGCCTCCGCGCCCGCCGGGAGCGGGTCTTCTAGCAGAAGATAGGTCAAGTCCGTCGGCGCGACGATGGTGAGTTTCACGCGGATGACGTCGCCGACGCGCGCCTCACGGATCGGTTTATCGGGTGCGTCGTTCAGCACGTACTCGCGGCTGACCACAATGCCGCGGTTGAGCGCCTTTACCTGGTCCACGGGCTGGAAGACGCGCAGGTGCGCGGTGTAGTAGAGCCGTCCTTCGCCGGTCTGTCCGCTCGCCGCGGGGAGGCGTTCCAACACGAGGCCGTTGGCCTGATCCCGCAGAAGGCCCGCCACCGCCGCCTTGAGCACCATCGGGTCATTCAGGCTCTCCGCGTTGGCCGTGCCCTGGCCCATGGCCTGACCGTTCAGCGTGACACGCCAGGAGTAGTCGGCTTTCAGTTCGCCGCTGGCGACCATCCAGTTGGTCAGGGCGATGATGCTCCACAAGGTTTCCTGGGTTGTTTCCCAGTGACCGTCGCCGTTGCGGACGTACATCAGCCAGCGCACCGCCTGGGTCGCCATTACATCGTTGGGCCGCAACCGCACCAGCGCATCCAGCACGAGTGCCGTGGTGCGGACGTCGGTGTTCATCGTCCAGTAGTCCACCCACTTCTCTTCCCAGTGCGCGCCTGTGGCGCTGACGACAGCCTTGCCGGTCAGGTCGTCCAGCAGCGTATCTATGCGCTTGCGGTCAGCCTTATCCCACAGGCCCAAGGCCTGCGCCAGATGCGCCTTGCCGTAGTGCCCTAACCGCTCGCGTGCATCAAAGAGAACGACCGCCCGGCTCAGTTCGTTGCGCCCCGCCTCGGCCAGCACGTACAGGATGAAGGCTTGCTGGTTGGCCTCAAAGTTGGCCTTGAAGTCGGCAGGGGCCTTGAGTTGGCGGGTCAGGTAGTCCAGAGCGTTGTCCATCACCTGCTTATCCACCTGGAAGCCACCCTGCTGCGCTTTCGCCAGGCCGAAGACGACGTAGGCCGTGAGCCAGGGGGTGCTGGCCTCGCTGTCCCACCAACCCCAGCCGCCATCGGGATTCTGGCGCAGGTAGAGGCGTTGCAGACCCTCCTGCAGGAGCGGCGGCAGTGTCCGCTCCAGTTCAGCCCGCCGTGGCCCGGCGACATCGCCCGCATCGCGCAGGGCCAGGAAGGTGACGATGTTCGGCAGGAAACTGGAGAGAATCTGCTCTGTACACTCGTAGGGGAAGTTCTCCAGGTAGGTGAACCCATCGCGGATGCCCGCGGCCAAAGATGGGTCCACCCGCACCGTCAGGTCGCCCCGCGTGGGGTCCAGCGCGGGCGGCAGGTAGATGATTTCCAGCCGCTGCGGGTCGGAGGCGCTGACCTCGCCAGCGGTGGCGGTGGTGTCAGCGGTGGAGTAGCGATAGACGGGCAACCGCAGTTCCACCGCGTCCTTTAGCGTGCCGCCGTCGGCGGTGAAGAGAAGGGTCGCCTGCAACGCGCCCTGGCCGACCGTCGCCGTCCAGGTGGCTTTATATGTTCCGCGCGCGGGCACACTGACCTTCTGCGTGGCGTCCCCGCTCAACGACACTTCCTGTGAGGCCAACCCGACGCCCACTTCCAAAGCCTGGTCAGTGTTGTTCTGCACGATGGCCGACAACTCGGCCTTGTCACCTTCCACGAAGAAGCGCGGAATCACGGGACGTACCAGAAGATCCTGGGTGGCAACGATGTCCACCTTCGCCTCGCCCACTTCTGTATCCGTCGTGAGCCCCTTCGCGCTCATGCGCCAGGTCGTCAGGTTGTCGGGGAGGCGCACACTCACCTGGGCCTTCCCCTCGGCATCGGTCGTGACCGTCGCGTTCCAGTAGGCGGTGTCGGGGAACTCGCTGCGCACGAAGGGCGCGCTCTCCGGCCCGCCACCGCCGCCGCCCTTACCGCCTTCTGTTAATTGCTGGTTCAGCCTGTCCAACGAGACGGCGAGCCCGACAGAGGTCACAACGCCGACTCCGCGCCGCCGGTAGAAGTGGTCTAGCAAGGTCTGCTGCTGAACGTCGGTCAGGCTGAGGAGCGCTTTATCCACCAGCGCCAGCGACAGTTCGGCGGCAACGCCCTTGCCGGTGTAGTCCTTCGCCTCCACGGTGTAGTTGACGGTCTGGCGCGGGCCTACTTTGGTCTCGCTCGGCGTCAGCGTGACCGTCAATTCCTTCTGTGCTGTGGAGACGGACAGTTCCACGTAGCCGAGTTTGAAGGATGGCGATGGGTTCGTCGCGTCCATCCCCTTGACCAGCACCACCGAGACGAAGACGTTGGGTGCGAACTCGGGCGGAATCGGGATGGAGAGGGTCTCGCTGTTGCCTGCCAGCGTGACGAGCCTATGGCTGACGATGTGCCCGCGTTCTATGGTCAGGAGTGCCTGCACCTGGCCCTGGTAAGGCGAGGGGACGAGGACTTTCGCCGTGTCGCCCACGTTGTACGAACTCTTATCGGCGACGAGGCGGATACGGTCGTTGTTCTCTTGTCGCCAGGGTACGTACTCTTCGGTTTTACCGCTAACCCATACGAAGGTGAGGCTCCGTATCTCGTTGCCGCGCCCGTCGCGGCCCGTCGCCAGGATAGCATACGCGCCGCCTTTCTCCGGTGTGAAGGTGAAGACGCCGCGGCCCTGGGCATCGGTCGTCACCGTCTTGGTCACGACCGGCGTATCCTTTGGTTTGCTCACCCAGTAGAACTCGCCGTTGTCTGCCTTCTCCTGGACGTTGAACCATTCGCGCTGGCTGGCGACGATGGTTACGGTGATGTTGGGGACAAGGTTGCCCTTCGTATCCACCGTCACCACATCCACCGTTTGCTCCTGGCCTATCGGGCCGACGTACTGGCGGGGCGACTGGCCGATGTAGAACTCGCCCAGGTGGACGATAGCGGTGGTGCGGCCTGATACCTCCTGGTTATTCAGATCGGTGACGCTGAACTCAATGGTATAGCGTTGGCTCAGTTTGCGTTTGGCCACGCTGGCGGGCACACGCGCAGTAAAGCGGCCTTCCTCGTCGGTGGTGCCGGTGCCACTGGCGATGAACTCGCCAAAGCGCTGGCGCGGACGGAAGTCGGAATAGTCCCAATCGGTGAAGTCGTAGTAACGGCGCTCTTCGTTCGGCCCGATAGCGGGCTCCCAGAAGAAGATGTAGTCGTCACTCATGAGGGTCCACCGCACCTGCGCACCCTTCACCGGCCCGCCGAAGAAGTAAGTCCCCTGCACGCTGGCCTCTACCGTGTCGCCCTGGATGTACTCCGGGCGGTCGGTCTGCACGGCCAACTCGTACTCCGGTTTGCGATACTCGGCCACCTGGAAGCCGGTGCCAAAAGATTGTTCGGGGGGCTGGCTGGTGGGTGTGGAAACCATCGCCATGAGGCTGTAGTAGCCCAGGCTCGTTTCCTCGGCCAACTGGAACTGGCCGTTGATCGTGCCGAAAGCGCTGAGGGCTACGGTCTCGCGATAGACTTCTTTGCCCTGGTCGGTCATGACCGTGATGGTCACCGGGGTGCCGGCGGGGAGGAGGGCGTAGCGCGCGTCGTCGTCGCTGCGTAGGATCCCTTTCCAATAGACGATCTGGCCGGGGCGGTAGAGGGGCCGGTCAGTGTAGAAGTAGCCAGTGTACTGGTTCTGGTAAGGCTCAGCCATGATGTTGAATTCCCAGGTGCTGATGCCCGATGTCCAGCGGTTCGTGACCACCGCGAAGGTATCGCCCTGGCCCACGAAGGCCACGAGGAGTCGCCAGGGGTCGGTGCGGTCATACGAAGCGCGGAAGACGCCATCCGCGCCAGTGGTGCTCTGAGCCAGGACGCCGCCCTTCTCGTTCAGGAGGCGGACCGGCAGGTTGGCTACGGGCTGGCCCGATTTCAGGTCGGTAGCCCAGACCATCGCCTCGGTCATAGTATGCTTGAGGGTCAGGTTGAGTTTAGAGACAATGAGGATGCGGCGCTGGTAGGTAGATTCTTTGCTCTGCCCTCTGGCGGGAAGTATCTCCGGCGCGGCTGCCTGCACGTAGTAGATGCCCGGCGGCAGGGCCTCTTCGTCCTCGTCCTTGAGGGGCAGGTTCAGAGTGCCGGTCTTGTTGCGCACCTCGCTGACGGGCAAATCCCACTGGCGTATCAAATCCGCCTCTTTGCCAGTATATTGCTGCCACGCCTGCCAGTTCTCAGGGCCGCTCACCCGGATGAAATCGGCCTCGGACATGCGGTAGAGGCCAATGCTCACACGGGAAACGTTGCGGTGGCCGATGAAGAGCACGGTTTCCGTGTAGGCGTTGTAGGTCCCTGCGACGTCGCCGCCGAACACCTGCAAGAAGGGCGGGAGGTCGCCGGTCCGAAAGCGAACCGTCACCGGCCTCTGCAAGCGGTTGCCGTAGGTATCGCCGATTTGCGTGCCCAACGTGACCGTGTAAGCCGTCGCGGGCTCCTTGTCCCAGCCGACGAAGAGGCGGTTCTCGTAGGGAGACCAATAGGTATAGACTGCCGTCGGCTTGGGTAATACGGTGATGCTGTCGGTGATGACCGTGCCGGGGTCAATGGCGCTGGCGAAGAAGACCTCCAGGCCGCCATAGGGGTCCGTTCCTCTTGCGCCGTCGGCAGGGTTAGTGCGGACGACCTCCGGTAGCGAGACGGTGCGGAAAGTCCAGGCCATCTCCTCGCGCAACGTCCCCTCGCCGCTGGCGGGCCGCGCGTCCTTGGCGACCTTCGCCTGATAGCGGGTGTTGAAGGCCAGCCGCTGGGAGGGAGCGAAATTAAAGGCGCGGCTGTCGTCAGTCCAGCGGAAGGTGCCGGGCACGGCGGGGTTCAGAGAGAAGGCCGCCTCGGTGCTGGGCCGGTCCATCGGCTGGCTGAAGGTGACGGTGATGGTCGTCGTGGGCGGAATCTGCGGCCCCTGCGGGATGGCCTCCGTCACGAGAGGGTCAGCCGTGCGGAAGGTGAAGGTGAAATCTTGTTGCAGGAGGCTGCCTGTGGTGTCTTGCAGGCCCGCAGCTACCGTGCCGGTATAGGTGGTGGACGCGGCGAAGGCGATGTCGGGCTTGAACTGATAGACGCTGGTGTTGAGCCATTGCCCTTTGCCTGCGACGGGCTGCTGGAATCTGAGGGGTTGGGGGAGGCCCGCCTGCTGTTCGGTGCTGACCAGCGGCACGACGGGACGGTTGAAAACGATGGTCACTGTGCCATCTACGCCCACGTCCTGGGCGCCGGCTGTCGGCTGCGTGCCGACGACTTCCAGGAGGCCGACGGTGTTGAAGCGGAAGAAGAAGGGCGATCTCATCGCCAGGCCGAAGCGGCTGCGCGCCTCAGGGCCGACGGTCACCTCGTAACGCGCGGCGCGCGCCAGCGGTTGCGACGGTGTGAAGACGAGACGGTTTTGCTCCACCGCGACCTTGCCCTCAACGGGCGGGTCTATGGCGAAGGCTTTGGCCGTGGCATCGGCCTCCATCGGCTGGTCAAAGGTGACGACGATGGGTGCGGTGGGGGCCTGCTCTTCGCCACGCTCCGGGCGCACGGCCACGACGGTCGGCGGCACGGGCGGCAGCGGCGTCTGCGTGGGCGCGGGAATCGTGGGGATAGCGGTGGCCGTCGGCGGCACGCGCGAGGGCGTCGCCGTCGCTTGTGCGGGTGGGCGCGTCGGCCCTGGCCCCGGCGTCGGGGTCGGCGTCGGGCGCGTGCAGGCGGAAAAGACGAATGAGAAGAAGAGAAGCCAACGGAGGGCGTTTGTGCGCAGTCTCATAGGTGGGATTCTCCACGAGGCAGAAATATAAGACGCGTAGCGAGCGCGCTAACCACGCGCTCATTGTATAGACGATGCTCATGCCGGGAAAGTTCCGATTTTTCAGCCTAAGAGACGACCCGCCGGGTCGTCTCTACAATGCCTTTAAGGTTTCTCAACGGTGATGCGCACGGGCGCGCTGGCGACCTCGCGCCCGTCCCTGTCTATGCCGATAGCGCGGAACTCGTGGAAGCCTGCCTGCAAGGGCCACCAGGCGCGGTAAGGCGGCGCAGCGAAGTCGGCCAGCGGCACGCCATCGGCCAGGAGCGTGAGGCGGGCTAAGGCCACACCATCGCCGGGGCGCGCGGCGATTTCCAGCCGCTGCGTCTCGGCGGGGAGCGCCGGGCTGAGGCGGAAGGCGGCGTTGGGGTCGGGGCTGGTGAGGAAGAGGGCAACGGTTGCTTCCTGCTTTATACTGTCCTTTCCATCACCAGACGCTCGGACACCGGCATCGGCGGCCAGGAGGATGCCGTGTTGCCGCGCCCACTCGTGCAGTTCCGCCGGGAGGACGCGGGCGATACGTTGCACGCGGCGCTCCTGCGGTGTCTCCTCCGTGGCCGGTTCGCCCGTCACCGCATCTATGAAACTGAGGCGATAACTCTCGTCGCGGGCCGTCGGCTCCGTACCGGCGATGAAGAGTTCCGTGCGCCGTGGGCAGAGGTCGTTGGGCAGTAACCCCGTATCGGCGCAGACCTCCACTTCCACCAGGCCCGCCGAACGGGGGAAGGCGCGCTCGCGATTTCCCCGTGCCACGGCGAACATAACGTCGCGCCAGATGGGAGCCGCGCCTGTGATGCCGGAGACGTCCAGCATCGGCGCGTTGTCCGCGTTCCCCACCCAGACGCCCACCGCCAGGTTGGGAATATAGCCGAGCGTCCAGTTGTCGCGCCAGTCGGTCGTCGTGCCGGTTTTGGCCGCCGCCGGAAAGCCCAGGTAAAGAGGGCTCGTTTCGCCGAAGGCAGAGGCGCGGGCCGCGTTGTCGCTGAGGATGTCGGTGATGAGATAGGCGACCTGCGGGCTCGCTGCCTGCGGCCCCAGGCGCGGCTCCCAACTGCGTACGACGCGACCTTGCGCATCCTCTACACGCAAGAGGGAGATCGGCATGACCTGTCGCCCGCCGTTGGCAAAGGCAGCGTAAGCGGCGGTCAAATCCAACAAACGCACCTCGCCGCCTCCCAGCGTCAACGCCAGGCCGTAGCGCGCCGAATCGTCAAAGGTGCGGATGCCGAGCCGCCGCGCCTGCTCCATGAAATCGTCCAGCCCGACGTACTGCAATACCTTGACCGCGGGGATGTTGAGGGAGGCTGCCAATGCCTGCCTTAGCAGCACCGGGCCGTGGTATTCCAGGTCGTAGTTCTGCGGAACGTAGGGTGTACCCTCGCGCGTGGGGAAGACGGTACGCACGTCGGCTACCATCGTAGCGGACGTGTAAGGCGCGTAGCCGTGGCGGGCGGCGCGGTCGGGATCAAAGGCGGCGGCGTAGGTAATCGGCTTGATGGACGAGCCGGGCTGCCGCAGCGCCAGCGCGCCGTTGACCGCGCCGCTGATACGCGGGTCAAAGTAGTCGGGGCTCCCCACCATCGCCAGGATTTCGCCCGTCGCCGGGTTCAGCGCGACGAGGGCCGCGTTCTCCACGCGGCGATCAGGAGGGGCTTCTGGGTCTTCCTTCAATTGGCGCAGGCGGTAGTGCACGATGTTCTCCGCCGTCGCCTGCCAGTCGGCATCCAGGGTCGTATAGACCCGCAGGCCGCCCTGCTCCAGCCGCTCGCGGCCCAGTTCCTCCTCCAGCAGCCCCTGGACATACATGACGAAGTGGGGGGCCAGGATGGGGAAGGGCGTGGATGCAAAGCGCAGCGGCTCGCGGGCGGCGCGGGCTGCGTCCTCGGCGGTGAGGTAGCCGTGTTTGACCATCAGGCCGAGCACCGTTGCCTGGCGCGCGTGGGCAGCCTCCGGGTTTTCCAGGGGGTTGTAGCCTTGGGGCCATTGGGGAAGCCCGGCCAGAAGGGCGCACTCGGCCAGGTCTAACTCGGCGGCGCTCTTGCCGAAATAACCCTGGGCCGCGGCCTCCAACCCCACCGCGTAGTGGCCGTAATAGGTCTGGTTCAGATAGAGAGCGAGGAGGTCATCTTTACCGTAGCGCAGTTCTATCTTCAAGGCCAAAACCGCCTCGCGCGCTTTGCGGCGCAGCGTGCGCTGGTCGCGCTCCTCCTGGGAAAGAAGGAGGTTGCGGGCCAGTTGCTGGGTCAGGGTACTCGCGCCGGAGATAGTCTGGCCGGCGCGCAGGTTCTGCCAGAAGGCGCGCGCGATGGCCCAGACATCCACCCCCGGATGAGAATAGAAGGCGGCATCCTCGGTGGCGATGGTCGCCTGGCGGCAGGCGAGGGGGATACGGGCCAGCGGCAACGGCGTGTGCTTGCCCCGTTTCGGGTCTGCCACTTCGTAGAGGAGGCGGCCATGCCGGTCAAGAATGAGGGTGGAAGGCGGCGCCACGCGCGCGTCCAGCAGGGCGATGTTGGGGAGAGGCCCCAGCCAGCGCGCGAAAAGAGCCGCGCCCCCCAGGAGCGCGGTCAGGAGAATCAGAAGCGTAACGCGCCATCGGCGCCAGAGTTTCATGCGGCCCATCTCTACATATATGGACGCCGACAGGCGGATTCAAGTTCCACCCTAGGATGACCGATACTTCCATGATTCCAGCAGTCCGGCCTGAATCATCTCCTGAATCCGCGTTTCCCGGGATGTTTTGACAGGAACGATGCGTCCCACTGGTTTCCCTCGTTCCGTGATAACCAGGGTATCTCCGGCTTTGACCTGGCTCAGATAGTGGCTCAGTCGCGCCCGCAACTCTCGTAGACCTATTGTACTCTCAGACATCGCCAACGCCGACATCGGATGAAATCCGACGGCTATCATGTTAAGCCCGCTCTGCGGGCTTCCTAACCTGGCTGCCGTCGGTTTCCAACCGACGGTTAAGGCCCGCTTAGCCCCAACACGGCCAGCCGTTCCGCCGTGGGAATCCCTGTCTGCGGGTCCCAGCCGCGATACTGGTAGTATTCGTCCAACATCAGCGGGAGGTTGGGAAGGACGCCCGCCGCGCCGCCCGCAGGTCTTGGCTCCGTCAAGAATCGCTCCGGCAGGGTATCATCGGCACGGGTGACGCCCAAGCGCACGTTGATGAGCCGTTTCAGGGTGTGGAGCCGTTCGCCGGTCAGGAAAACGTCCTGCGCCGTCCAGCCCCACCCTAGCGCAGCGTTCACCAGATCGGCCACCATGTCGGGCCCGGCCAGGCCCTTGATGATAAAGCGGCAGAGGCCCAGGGGATTATAGAGCCCGACGTAGTTCTGATAGTGCGCGGCCACGCGTCCCTGGCCGCGACTGTCGTGCTTGTCGTAGGGGAGTTCCCCGGCCAAGCCTGGTACGTTTATCCCGTAGCCTTCCCAGTAGGTGGCGCCCTCCATGTGACATGCGCCGCGGCTGGCGGTCGCGTAGTGCGCGGCGATGCTGACAAAGGCGCGCGGATCGTGGTAGGGCATCTCCATCCCTTTGACGTGCGCAGCAAACTTATCTGCCCCCGGCCCCAGGCGTTTGGCCGCGGCACGCACGCCGTCGGCCAGGAGATCGCCCAGGCCCTCGCGGTAGGCGATACGTTTCACCAGCGCCAGCGCGGCCTCCGCGTTGCCCCAGGTCAGTTTCAGCCCGCCGGCATCTTCCTTGCTCAAAAGGCCTCGCTCGTAGGCCTCAAAGGCGAAGGCGATGGCGCTGGTGGTGGAGATGGTGTCCAGACCGTAGCGGTTGCAGAGGTCGTTCATAGCGGCGATGCTGTTCAGGTCGTCGTTGAGAAGCATCCCGCCGAAGCCTGCCAGCGTCTCGTATTCCGGCCCGTGGCCGGCGGTGCCCGCGTAAGGCCCTTCCTTGACCTCCACGTACTTGCCGCAGCCTATGGGACAGGCGAAGCAGAAGGTATGCTTGACGAAGATGGTCTCGGCGATGCGTTGGCCGGAGATCTGCACCGCCAGGTCGGGCCGGTCGCCCATGCGCCAGTTGCCCAACGGCATATCGCCCGTCTTCTCGGCGTTGATGAGGCCGCCCGGCGTCCCCATCTTGCTCATGGAGAGGGAGTTCTCCTGGATGCTCTTGTTGGATTCCTTGACCGTCTGGCGGAAAGCGGAGGCATCGTAGTATTCGGGTCTCTCCTGACCCCGCACGACGATGGCCTTCAGGTTCTTGGAGCCCATGAGCGCGCCCATGCCGCCGCGTCCGGCGGTGCGGGCATGAGCCTGGCCACCGGTCATCACGCCAGCGAAGCGCACCAGGTGCTCGCCCCCGGGGCCGATGCAGGCGACGACGGCCTTGGGGTCTGTCTCCCGGAGGACGGCGTCATGGAAGGCGAAATGGTCCAGCCCCCACAGGTGGGACGCGGGACGTAAGGCTACTGTACCTTTGCGCCCATCAATCCAGAGATAGACGGGCTCCGCGGCACGCCCGGTGACGGCGACGCCGTCGTAGCCGGAGAAGCGGAGTTCCGCGCCCCAGTGGCCGCCCATGTTGGCATCGTTCCAGATGCCGGTGAGGGGCGAGCGCCCGCAAAAAGAGGAGCGGCAGCCGGTGGGCGCGAAGGTGCCGGAGAGGAGGCCGTTGAAGGCGTATAAGGTGTTACGCGGGTCAAGGGGCGCGATGCTGGGGTCCAACTCCTCGTAGCAAAGTTTGGCCGCGTAGCCGCTGCCGAGGAGGTAGCGGCGCACGTCCTCATCGGCGATGGGAACTGCCTGCCATTGTCCGGTGCTCAGGTCAATCCGCAGGTATTTGCCGGCATATACGTAGGGCATGGGGACCTCCTACTTGTTACTCGCTCCTATCTTATACCGGATTCCTCTCCTGTCAAAATGCGGCGTACCGCGTCCCTCTTGACAACCAAGAAAACCAGGTGTATAATATTCACGTATTTAGATTGGTCTATATGAGAGGGACGGTTGAGCGATGGTTACAATGAACCCCGTGGACTTCTGCCGGGCGCTGGCCGACGACACGCGGCAGGCGATTCTCCAACTCCTCCTGGAGCGAGGAGAACTCTGCGTCAGCGACATCGTCGCCGCCTTCAACAAGTCGCAGCCAACCATCTCGCACCACCTCAACATCCTGCAAACGACGGGCCTCCTGCACACCCGCCGCGAGGGTAAACTGGTCTATTACGCGGTGACCCGCGAAAACCTGACCGAGTGTTGCGGCATGTTATGGAGCAAGTTCGCGTTGGAGCGGGAACCTATCGCCCTGACCGAAACCGCGCCGGCCTAGCGTGATGCATCGCGCAGGCTCGCGCGGTCTTTATTAGATTGTTATATTGAAGAATCTAAATATCTCTATACTACTTAGGAGCAGAGGACAACATGGACGACCGGCAAATCAAAGAGGCGGTGCGCGAGACCTATGGCGAGTTGGCGCGCCGGTTTCAGGACGCAGGGGCGACGGCAGGGTGTGGCTGCGGCTCATCGGGCTGCGGCGATAGCCAGGCCATCGGTCTCTATGGGTTGGAAGAGGTGGCGGCGTTACCCGACACCATTGCCAGCGCGTCGCTGGGGTGCGGCAACCCCCTGGCCCTGGCGAGCCTGAAAGAGGGCGAAACGGTGCTTGACCTGGGCTCCGGCGGCGGGCTGGATTGTTTCTTGGCCGCGCGCCGCGTCGGGCCGACGGGCCGCGTCATCGGTCTGGACATGACGCCGGACATGCTGGCCCTGGCGCGGGGCAACGCTGCGCACCTTGGCCTGAGCAACGTGGAGTTTCGTCAGGGCGAGATGGAGGCGATACCGCTGGCCGACGCGACGGTGGACGTGATCATCTCCAACTGCGTCATCAACCTGAGCCCCGACAAGGATGCGGTCTTCCGCGAGGCCTTCCGCGCCCTGCGCTCCGGCGGACGTTTCAGTGTGTCGGATATCGTGACCTCGCGGCCGCTGCCGGAGATAGTGCGCCAGAACTTGCGCGCGTGGAGCGGGTGCGTCGGCGGTGCGTTGGAACTGACAGCCTACGTAGAGAAAATGCGCGCCGCGGGCTTTGAGAGGATAGAGATTGACAGGCAAGGCGGAGACGGCTGTTGCGGCGATGGGCTGGCCTTTAGCGCGCGCATCACCGCCTTCAAGCCGTCGGCGCCGGCAGAGTAACGGCCATGAGCAACTCACAACCCTATTTCGCCCAGGTCGCCGAACGGTGGGATTCCCTGCGGGAGACCTTCTTCTCCGACGCGGTGCGTGAGGCGGCCATCCGGCAGGCGGCGCTCCCCGCGGGCGCGACGGTGGCCGACGTCGGCACGGGAACCGGGTTCCTTGTTATGGGACTCGCGCCCATCGCCCGGCAGGTCTATGGCCTGGACGCATCGCCGGAGATGCTGGCCGTGGCGCGCCGCAACCTGGCCGGTATTACCAACGTGGAATGGCGCGTGGCCGAGGGCGCCCACCTGCCTCTCCCCGTCGGCAGCGTAGATGCCGCGCTGGCGAATATGTATCTGCACCACACCGAGGACCCCGCCGCGGCCATCCGCGAGATGGCGCGCATCGTGCGCGCGGGCGGGCGCGTCGTCCTCACCGACCTGGATAGCCACGCCCACGAGTGGCTCCTGCGGGAGCACGCGGACCGCTGGCCCGGCTTCGCCCGCGCCGACGTACGCCGCTGGCTGGAGGACGCGGGCCTGACCGATGTCGTCGTAGATTGCGTGGGCGAGAACTGCTGCGCCTCGTCTTCCCAGGGCGAGACCGCGGCAGCCATCAGCATCTTCGTCGCCAGCGGGCGCAAGGCCTGAGCCTGTCTGGCAATAACCGCAGAGAGCGCGGAGAACGCAGAGGGCAATGTACCTCTGCGTTCTTCGCGGTTCTGTTTGTCCTCCAGCGTCGCCCTATCTTTTGTAGATGAGCGGGAAGCGCAGGCGGGGCGGCGGGTTCAGTTCGTCGGCTCCGATGTCAAAGCCGGCACCGTAGGGGCAGGATTAGCCGTCTATGTCAGTCGCGACGCTGGCATTGATCCCTCGTTTCCAGCGGGGGCATCTGCCATCGGTTGGAAACCGACGGCAGTTAGTCAGAAAGCCCGCGAAGCGGGCTTGAGATGATAGCCGTCGGATTCTATCCGATGGCGGACCCTGATTGCACTGGACAATTGACCACACACCGCTCTTCTGTTATACTCCCCTGCGTAACGTTCCTTTTTGGGCGGTGTTTTAGTGAATGGACACGCTGAGATCTCAGCCGAGATCCCTACGGTGCCCGCCAGCGATGGCGAAGGGGCCCTGGTTGCGCAGGCAAAATCGGATCCAGTTGCCTTTGGCCTTCTCTACGAGCGGTACGTAGATCGCATCTTCAGTTACATCTATTACCGCACCGGCAACCGGCCAGAAGCCGAAGACCTGACTGCACGCACTTTTTTTAGAGCCCTTGACCACATCCGTGCTTACGAGGATCGCGGCGTGCCGTTTTCAGCCTGGCTCTATCGTATCGCGCACAATCTGGTCGCCAATTGGCACCGGGATCGCAGCAGGCGCAAGGTGATCCCCCTGGATGACCTGGTGCAGACCGCGCCGCGCCGCCCGGCCCCCGAAAGCCAGGCGGAGGCCAAAGAGGAGCAGGGCCAACTGTTGGAAGCCATCAATCGTCTGCCGGCCGACCGGCAACAGCTCCTCATCCTGAAGTTTGTAGAGCAGATACCCAACGCGCAGATCGGCCAGATCATGGGGCGGAGCGAGGGTGCCATCAAGTCGTTATATCACCGGACGCTCATCGCGCTGCGAGAAGACCTGAAAGAGCACGGCTTCTAGCACCACAATGGTAATGGTCATGCTGAGCGACGAAGGCCGTCTCGCCCCGCGAGGGCCGGGGCTCGCGGCCCGAGACGGGGAGCGAAGCATCTCCGAGTAGTCCTAGATTCTTCGGCCTGCGGCCTCAGAATGACTGTTGGTGGAGGTTTCCGAGCAGGCCCGCAGTTTAGGCCGAAGCATCTCGTATCAAGGAGACGAACCGGCTTTCCTGCTGGCGGCTCGTGATGGGCCGGAAGTGCTCGGATCGCGGAGAACGGGTGTGGCAAAGGCGGGCAGCAGCCCGTCAGGGGTGTCGGGATGATGGATGATCGGACTTTGACAGAGATTCTGGCGGCCCACGCAGATCATTTGAATCGGGGTGGGGACGGGGCAGATTACCTGGTGATGTTTGCCGACCACCGGGACCAGTTGGCGCCCTTGCTGACCCTGGCCGAGCGTGTGAAGCGGGCTCTTGTGCCTATGCAGGCCAGCCCCTTGTTTCGCGACCGGTTGCGGCACGATCTGGCAACCGCCGCCCTGGGGAGAAGGGATACGCCACAGCCGGCGCGCCCCAACCATCGCCTGGAATTAGTCATCGGCGCGGCGGCTATCGGCGTCTCGGTGTCGCTGGTGGGCCTTGTCGCCTACCTGCGCCGGAGCCGCGGCACGCGTACGGTGCGTGCGGCGTAGGCTCAATAGAGTTGGCTTGGAAATATAATAAAGGGACGGCACTCCGCTCGCCCCTTTTTCTCGGCTTTATTCTTGGGTATTTTTGGGCACCCACTACGAAAGGGAAGCCAGGATGCCAGGAAGATATGCCCGCATCACCGGCTGGGGTAAATACGCCCCGCCGCGTGTGCTGACGAACGCCGACCTGGAAAAGATGGTGGACACCAGCGACGAGTGGATCGTGACGCGCACTGGCATTCGCGAGCGTCATATCGCGAGCGGAGACGAGACGACGGCTACCATGTCCGTCGCGGCCGCGCGCCAGGCGTTGGCCGTGGCGGGGCTGGAACCCAACGATCTGGATTTGATCATCGTCGCTACCTCCTCGCCCGACTACCTGACGCCGCCGGTCTCCAGCATGGTCCAGGCTGACCTGGGCGCGAACCGGGCCGGCGCGTTCATGCTGGCTGCGGGTTGCAGCGGTTTCGTCTATGGCTTGGTGACGGCACAGCAGTTCATCGCCGCTGGCGCGTATCGTCGCATCCTGGTCGTGGGCGCAGAACTCATCTCGCGGGCGACAGACTGGCACGACCGCAATACGTGCGTCCTCTTTGGCGACGGCGCGGGCGCGGTGGTGGTGGAAGCGAGCGACCAACCTACCGGCCTCCTCGCCTTTGAACTCGGCTCCGATGGGACCGACTACGACGCGCTCATCCTTCCAGGGGGCGGTGTGAAGGCCCCCCCAACTCACGAGACCGTCGCACAGAACCTGCACACCTTGCGCATGGATGGCAAGCGCATCTTCAAATTCGCCACCCGCGTCATGGCGGATTCGGTGCGCCGCGTCATCCAGCAGAGCGGCCTGGCCTGGGACGATATTGAACTGGTTATCCCCCATCAGGCCAACGCGCGCATCATTGAGTTGGTGCAGCGGATGCTGGGCCTTCCCAACGAGAAAGTGATGTTAAACGTGGATCGCTACGGCAACACCTCTGCCGCGTCTATCCCGTTGGCTTTGTGTGAGGCGGTGGAACAGGGAAGGCTCAAAACGGGGGATCACGCGGTGCTGGTCAGCATCGGCTCAGGGTTCACCTGGGCCACGGCGGTGCTCCATTGGCAACCGCAGGAGCCCGCGGCGATCCCTGTGACGAATTGGCCGATA
>JADYZS010000425.1 GCA_020853075.1 Anaerolineae bacterium
CCCGATCTTCTTCTGGCGCGCATCTACGTCAGCCATCTGGGCGATGAGAGCGAGACGCCGCGCGTCATGGCCGCGCTGAGACATGCCGCTGGCTACCTTCGCCGCGAACTGGCCGGTCGGCTAAGCCTGCGCCTGATGCCCGAACTTCGCTTTGAGTTTGACACGACGTTGGCGCGCGCCCGGCGCATTGATGCCTTGTTGGATGAGTTGGGAACGGCGAGCCACGATGGCTTACAGCCGCCCGTAGATGCCGCGCCCGATGCGCCACCGGGCGCAGGCAATGGAAAACCACCGGCCACCGCGCCTTAAGACCACGACAACGCATGGATACTGCTATCCGGGATATCTTGCAACGCAGCCAACGCATCCTCGCCATCTGCCACGTCAACCCCGACGGCGACGCTCTGGGTTCGCTGCTGGGGTTCGGCTGGGCGCTCAAGGAAATGGGCAAGGAAACGGCCCTTGCCTGTGCCGATCCGGTGCCGCCCTTCTACCAATATTTGCCGGGCCACGAGGAAATCGTACAGCAGCCAGTGGGCGAGTTTGATCTGGTGGTTAGCCTTGATTGCAGCGATGCACAGCGCATGGGCGATTCCTACCGAGACGAGTATCGCAGGTTGCCCCTTCTAAACGTTGATCATCACGTAACGAATCTCCGCTTCGGCACGTTCAACCTGGTGGATCTGGAGGCCGCTTCCACCGCGGAGATCATTTTCTTAATGCTTGACGAACTCGCGCTGCCGCTTGACCCACCCATCGCCCAATGCCTCTTGACCGGCATCGTCACTGACACGCGTGGCTTTCGTACCGCCAGTTGTACGCCGCGAGTGTTATCCATCGCCAACCGGCTGATGGCCGCCGGCGCGTCGCTGCCGGAGATCGTGAGCCGGACCCTGGACCGTCGCCCGCTGGCCGCGATTCGCCTGTGGGCCCAGGCGTTGCCGGGTGCGCAACTGCGGGGGCGGGTTCTGTGGACGGAGGTGACGGAGGCCATGCGCGCGGCGACCGGGCTGGCGACGGTGGATGATAGCGGCCTGGTCAATTTCCTTCTCACCGCCGAAGAGGCCGACGTTGCCGTAGTATTCTCCGAGAAGAACGGTGGGCAAGAGGTGGAAGTTGGTTTTCGGGCTCGTCCGGGGTGGGACGTCGCGCAGGTAGCCCTGGCGCTGGGAGGTGGCGGTCACATGCTGGCCTCCGGCGTGACGGTGCGTGGCACGTTGCCCGAAGTACGAGAGCGGGTGTTAGCGCTCCTAGATGAATCGTTGGCGGCGCAAGAGCGGGCGCACCGAATCACATGACGGCGGGCATCCTTAACCTGGACAAGCCCAAGGGGTGGACTTCCCACGACGTGGTGGCACAGGTGCGCAGGCTGACCGGAGAGCGGCGCGCCGGCCACGCGGGTACGCTGGACCCCCTGGCAACGGGCGTTTTGTTGGTTTGCCTGGGCGCGGCGACACGCCTGGCGGAGTATTTACAGGCTACCCAGAAGACCTATCGGGCAACAGTACGCCTGGGCCAAACGACGACTACTGGCGACGCGGAAGGCGAAATCACGGCGGCCCGGCCTGTACCTCCTCTCACGGTGGCAGACTTAGAAGAGGTGCTGGCCGCTTTTCGCGGCCCGATTGTCCAGCGCCCTCCCGCCCACTCTGCCATCAAGCAGGACGGCGTGCCGCTGTACCGACGGGCGCGCCGCGGCGAGGTGGTGGAAGCGCCGCCGCGCACAATCACCATCTATGAACTCAATGTCGTTGCTTGGATGCCGCCTCACCTGATGTTGGACGTGGTTTGCTCGTCGGGGACCTACATTCGTTCTCTGGCCCGCGACCTGGGCGAGCGCGTCGGCTGTGGCGGCCATCTCGCCGACCTGTGCCGCACGGCCAGCGGGCGCTTTCGTCTGGAAGATGCCGTATCATGGGAACGTCTGGCTTCTGCTGTGGCTGTCGGGGAGTGGAAGGGCCTGGTACAGCCGCCTCATCTGGCACTGGATGGCTTTACCTGTGTGACGGTGGACGCCGGCAATGAGGGACGTTTGCGCCACGGGATGGATATATCATGCCTGGTGCCGCCACCTGCGGAGCGCGGGTATGCCCTCTCCGCGAGCGGCGACATCGTAGCCCTTCTGCGCTACGACGTAGAGCGACGCTCCTGGCGTCCGTACAAAGTTCTCGCGGCGGACTGATACGGCGGGCAAGGCGCTGCCAATTCTTACTTTGCCATCTATGCACATCTATCACGACCTTTCCACGGTCTATCTGGCAGGCGAGTGTGCGCTGACCATCGGCAGTTTTGACGGCGTGCATCGCGGCCACCAGGCCCTCATCGCCAAACTTGTTTCGTCCGCGCGCACCAACGGCTGGCTCGCCGGTCTCCTTACCTTTGACCCTCACCCCGCCGTGGTCTTGCGTCCCCAGCAGCCGCTAGATTATCTGACGCTTCTTCCTGAGCGTCTCCGGTTGTTGGAGGAATTAGGTCTTGACTTCGTGGTCGTTCATCCTTTTAATCGGGAGACGGCCCAGACCTCGGCCCGTCACTTCGTGGAAGCACTCGGCAGGCATCTCGGCCTGCGCGAGTTGTGGGCAGGCCCCGACTTCGCGCTGGGCCGGAACCGCGAAGGCAATCTTCCCGCCTTGCGGCAGATCGGCGCAGAACTCGGCTTCAGCGTGCGCGAGGTAGCACCTTTTTTGTTGAACAACGTGGAGGTGCGTAGCGGGAACGTCCGCGAGGCTCTCTGGAAAGGCGACGTCGCCGCGGCTGCTGCCATGCTGGGACGCCCTTATCGGTTGCCGGGGCGCGTGGAAAAGGGAGAACAACGCGGGCAGGGCCTGGGGTATCCCACAGCCAATTTGAGCGTGCTCCCTGGCCGCGTGATTCCGGCCTACGGCATCTACGCAGCCTGGGCCGAGGTGGAAGGACGGCGCTGGATGGCCGCCGTCAGCATTGGTGTACGCCCTACTTTCGGAGAAGACAACCGGCGCACGGTGGAGGCGTATTTACTTGACTTTCAGGGAGACTTGTATGGTCAAGAGGTGGCGTTAGAGTTCGTAGCGCGCCTGCGCGATGAACTCCGGTTTGACACGGTGGCCGACCTCATCAGCCAGATGGAGCGTGACGTGGCACAGACACGCCATCTATTGAGTGATACATCCCTCGGTTTTTATAAGGAACTGGAGCATACGGCGGATTGGGCCATCCGGGTGCGCGGGCGCGACCTGGGAGAACTCTTCGCCCACGCGGCGCAAGCCATGTTCGCCATGATGGGCGCCGACCTGACCGCACCAGCAAAGGCAAGCCATGACCTTCATCTATCCGACCTGGATGCAGAGGCGCTGTTGGTGCGCTGGCTCAATAACCTCTTGTATTTGCAGGAGATGAACGGCGAGTTGTACACCCGTTTCAGCGTGCACCGCGCTACGCCTACAGAGGTTGAGGCCACAGCCCACGGTGCCCCCGGCAAGCCCACGCGCGCCAAGATAAAAGCCGTTACCTTCCACGACCTGCGTATTGAGGAAACGAGCGAGGGGCTGGTCGCGACGCTGGTGTTTGATGTATAGAACAGCCCCCACCCCTAAACTCTGGCAGGGAATGGGGTCGGGGGCAAGGGCTGGCCGTATCCTTCCAGCGGCGGGCGGAGGTCGCGGGTGATGTGCCGCCAGAACCAGGTAGCATCGCGCTGGCGCTGAGCCAGCGTCTCGCGCCGCCGCGCGCGCAGGCGCGGCACGTTCAGCAACGCCCACGCCTCACCCAACAGCGCGACACCGATAGAGGGAAGCAGGTAGCGCATCTGTCTCTCCCGCTGCCAACCCAATTCCGTCAGTTTGAGAGGTGCGCCCGCGAGGAGCCAGGGCAGGAAAAGCAAAAACTCGCGCGCGGTCATGTTCTTGTAGTAGGCCAGCACCCGCCCGGCAGTCAGGCGCGCAGCCCGCGTCACCGATTTCCGGTTGGGTCGCAACTTGGTCGCAAACGAATCGCGATGATAGAGGACCGATGGCGGAATGATGGCCGTGTCGTAGCCCAGGCCGTTGATGCGCAGCGACAGGTCAATGTCCTCGCCGTAGGGGAAGTGCTCCGCATCAAAGGGCGGGCCGAGCCGCGACAACAGGGCAGCATCCAGCATGAGCGACGCGCCGGAGAGGAAGAGGCTGCGCCGTGGCTCCGGGCTGAACGGCTCCGCCCGGTAGCGGGTGAAGCCGTAGCGGGAGAGGTCATAGTAGTAAAGATGCTCCGGCAACATCTCGCGGTCAAAACGGGCGAACTCCGGCACCCAGGGCATTATCATATTAGCACTGCACCCGCCCAGGCGCGGGTTGGCCTGCATGGCCGCCACCAACTCCGGTAGCCAGCGCCGATGCGCCACGGTGTCCGCGTTCAGAAAGACGACGTAGCGCCCACGCGTGTGGACCAGCGCACGGTTGTTCCCCGCGCTGAACCCATAGTTCCGCTCCAGACGCACGATGCGCACAAGCGGCGCAAACTCCGAGGCCCGCGCCACCGAGCCGTCGGTGGAAGCGTTGTCGGCAAAGATGACCTCGTAACTGCCGCCGGGCATCTCCTGGTCGCACAGGGAAGCCAGGCAGTCGGGCACGAGGGGTGCCATGTTGTAATTGATGATGACGACGCTGGCAAGGAGTTCGCCTATCCCTTGGCTCATCCCAGATACCCCAAACCCTTGAGGTGTGCGCGCACCGCCGCATCTTCGTCTGCCGTCAGCGTCGCCTCTTCGCGGGCGGCGGGAGATTCCGCCTCAGAAGCCATCACCGGCGCAAGGAATCCCTCGGCGAAGGCTTCCGACAGGACGCGGCCATCCATCTCCAGCGGGATAGGGAGGCCCAACGCGGCCAGGATGGTCGGCGCAAGGTCCATGATGCTCGCCCCGTCTAGCCGCAGCCCGCGCCGCGCGCCCGCACCCGCCAGCATAGCCAACCCATTGAGGCGGTGTGCGCCGCTGCGGTCGTGGGCGCGGCCCAACCAGGCACGAGAGGGAAACTGGTATTCGCCGAAGGCCTGGTAGCGGAGGTCGGCAGGCATGACGAAGAGGTCGGGTGCATAGGCAGCCCGTTCGCCGTGAAAGAGTTCCTCGCGGCGATAGACGTGGCCCACGATTTTCTGGCCGGTGGTGGGGTCGCGCCAGGCGTCCAGCGCGGCCACCAAGTCGGAAATTGCGCGCTCGTACTTGGCGCCAGGCTCCACGATGCCCTGCGGCTCCCGCCCACGTAGATTGACATAAATCGGGCCGACGTTGCCCAGGGAATAGGCACGGGTGCGCGGCCAGTCCACGTCGTCAAAGGAGAGGAAAAGCGCGCCCAGGCCGCGGCGCACCTGTCCCTTGCGAGCGCGCACCGTGCGCCCTATTTGTGCCCCCAACCCCAACCGCATCAGCAAGTTATAGGCCAGGATCGGTGTAAAGCCCGCCCGGTTCAGCAGATACTTCAGTCGGGTGACAGGGTGGTTCCGCAAGCGCAAGAATCTCGTTTCCAGCAGCCAGGCGTTGACGTAGAGGTATTTCTCCAGGGGGCCGAAGCCATGGTCGGACATAACAATCAGGAGCGTGCGTTCATCCACCTGGTTGAGCAGCCGCGCTAAAACCGCGTCCATCTCCTGATAGGCTCGCAGGATGGCATCGCGCAGGTCAGCGGGGGCATGGGCCGGGTGGCGCGAGTGGGTTGCATCCATGAAGTGCCAGGCGAAATGCTGGACGGTGTCGGTCGCCATGAAGACGGCCATGCAGAAATCCCAGTCGGGGACGCGGCGTTGCAGGATGTCCAACGCACGTTCCGTCTGCGCGGTCAGGCGGGAGAGGGCGGCAATCATTCGCCGCTCGCGCCCCTGCGGGTGAAAGACCTCCGCCGGCCAGATGTCGTAGCCGCCCGGCGCGTCTCTCAACTCTTGCCCCAGTTCAGTAGGGTAAGTGAAAACGGGAGCCTGGGGCGGCGTCATCATGCCGGTCACCAGGACGCCGTTGACCGGCTCTGGCGGGTAAATGGCAGGGACGTTCAGGACAATCACCTGCTTCCCGGCGCGGCTCAACCGCGACCAGAGGGATTCACCCGCGCGCAGGGTGGCGTTCACCGGCTGGATGTCGTAAGTGCCGGGGGCCAGCCGCATGAAGTCGTAGAGACCGTGTTTGCCGGGGTTCATGCCAGTCAGGAATGAAGACCAGGCCGGGCCGGTGATGGGAGGGATAACCGTGGTCAATTCGCCCCACGCGCCCTCTTGCAGTAGGCGACGGAATGTGGGCAGAAGCCCCGCCTCGGCCCAGGGGCGTGCCAGATCCAGTGTCGCCCCGTCCAGGCCGATGACCAGCACGCGGCGATTCTCCGTCATCGCAACCACACCCGGACGATGGTGCGCAGGAAGCCGAGGGGATAATGAATGTGGCGTGGCATCTTGCTCTCGCCTTCCGCACGGCGCAGGACGGTCACAGGGACTTCGGTGATGCGCAGCCCCTTGCGCTTCGCCTCAATCAGCATCTCCGGCGCGATGCGGTCTTCGCTGAGTTCCAGGCGCGCCAGGTCGCTGGCGCGGATGGCCCGGAAGCCGTTGGCGCAGTCGGTGATGCGCTGGCCCAGGAGAAGACTCAACAGCCAGGAGAAGAAGACGACCCCGGCATGGCGGATGCCGCCGCGCTCCTCGTAGTGGCCCAGGATGCGAGAGCCGAGCACGAAGTCGGCCTTGCCGTCCAGAATCGGCTGCACCAGCCGGTCTAATTCTTCGGGGCGATGCTGCCCATCTGCGTCCATGGTGACGACGACCTCTGCGCCCCGGTAGCGCGCGATTTCCAGGCCGGTGCGGATGGCCGCGGCCAGCCCGCGGTTCATGGCATGGGAGACGACCAGATAACCGGCCTGGCGGGCCACGACTTCCGTGTCGTCGCTGGCGCCATCCACCACGATGACCGGCTCTACCTGCAACCCCAGCACTTCCGCCGGGAGGCGGGTAAGGACGCCCTGGATGGCCCGCTCCTCGTTGTAGGCCGGGATGACGGTGGCGAGAACGCGATCCTCGCGGCGTGGGAGCGTGTGGTGTCGTCGGAAGTCGGCCTTCGCCAGGGCGCGTACCAGTTCGTTGACGCTCTGCGACAGGCCGTTGACGCGGCCCAACAAGGCAAAATAGAGGCCGAAGAGCAGAAGAACGGCGACGAAAACCGCGACGTTGAAGCGGTTATAGGCTTGCAGGGCCCCCCGCAGCACGTCCACCGTGCCCGGCCAGACGGAGAGGACGGCCAGGGTGACAGTGAAGGCGAGCCCTACCAGGAGATCAAGCCGCCGGAAGGCTCCCGTTCGCCGCCGCCACAGGCTGAAGAGGCCGATCCCCACGGCCACGATGAGGCCTAGCCATTGCACACCGCGCAGCGCAAGCATGGTTATCTTCTCATCTCCCGGCCCCCACCCTGGCCCTCCCCCGCTGCGCAGGGGAGGGAATTTAGCCTCTCGCCCTCCCCCGTTCATTCTACGGGGGAGGGTTGGGTGGGGGCCGTTTGCGATACCAGCAACCTATTGTCTTGCCGTGGCGAACCACCGCCACGTCTCGCGCAGGCCGTCCGCAAGGCTCACACGCGGCTCCCAGCCCAGCAGCGCCCGCGCCTTCGCGATGGCCGAGTAGTTCTCGCGTATATCGGCCTGGCGCGCGGGGCCGTACTCAATGCCGGCATCCTGGCCGGCGACGCGCCGCACCGACTCTGCCAGTTCCAATATCGTCGTCTCTACGCTGGTGGCGATCTGGAAGACCTCGCCGCTCACACTACTTTCCAGCGCGAGGAGGACGGCCCGGCAGAGGTCCTCAACGTAGATGAAATCGCGCGTCTGCCGTCCATCGCCGTCAACGGTGAGCGCGCCCTTCGCGAGAATGTCTTTGCAGAACTTCGCCACCACGCTTTCCGTGTGCGCGGAGAAGGGGCCATAGACGTTCCCGAAACGGAGCACCACTGTCCCCAACCACCAGGAGCCGTGGTAGGCCAGGCAGTAAGCCTCGCCCGCCAGTTTGCTCGCGCCGTAGGGCGAGATGGGGAGGGGAGCCTTATCCTCAGTGGCGGGCGGCGTCTGCCGGCCCAGCGGCGCGTTGGAGGACGCGAAGACGAGCCTAACCGTCTGCTGTCTGTCGTCTGCCGTCGCCCTCACCGCCTCCAACAAGTTCAGCGTGCCGGTGACGTTGACCTCGCAGTCGCGGCGCGGGTCGGCCAGCGAGCCGGGTACGCCCGTCTGCGCCGCCAGGTGGACGATGCCCGCGTGGCCGCGCACCACCTGGTTCACCAGGTCAACGTCAAGGATGTCGCCTTTGATGAATTCAACGGGAAGGCCCGCCAGGTATTCCTGTTTGCCGGTCGCCAGGTTATCCAACACCGTCACCTGATGGCCGCGGCCCAGGAGTTGCCTTACCAGGTTTGCGCCGATGAAACCCGCGCCGCCGGTCACCAGGATGGGTGAAGAAGTCGCGCTCATTGTCACTGTTCTTGAATGACGTCAATCTAACCACGGAGACACGGAGAACACAGAGTTTTACGTCTTACGTTTTACTCCCTTCCGTGTCTCTGTGGTTTATTTCTGTGAAGTAGCCGCGGTCTCCAGGAAGCGCACCTTCTCGCGCCGCCCATCCCACCGTACGTCGGGGATGAGGACATCCTGCTTTGCCTCAATGCGGGCGCGGTAGCGCATCAGGTCGCGCAGCATGATGCGCATCTCGGCCTCCACGTCGTGGGTCGGCTGGTAGCCCAGGTCAAAGAGGTGTTGGTGGTCGGGCTTGTAGTAGTGCTCCTCCATCTCTTTGCGGGGGTTCTCCAGGTTGCGCACCGTCACGTCTAGCCCCAGGGCCGCACCCGCCCTCTGCACCTTCAGCGCCAGGTCGGTCACGTCGTACACTTCCTCAAACTGGTTGAATACCCGGTATGCGCCCGCTTCAGGCGGATTCTCCAGAGCCAGGGTCAGGCATTGCATGGAATCGCGCAAGGGGAGAAAGCCACGCCGCTGGTGTCCCTTGCCGAAGGGGGTCAAGGGATGGCCGATGACGGCCTGGCAGCAGAAGCGGTTCACCACCGTGCCGAAGGCCTGGTCAAAATCCAGGCGGGTCAACAGCCGCTCGTCGTCACCCATCTCATCTATACGCGTGCCGAAGACAACGCCCTGCATGATGTCGGTAGCCCGCAAGTTCCAGATGCGGCAGGCGAACATGATGTTGTTGGAGCCGTGTACCTTTGACCAGTGGTACCAAGATCCCGCCTGGCGTGGGAAGGGGAGCCGGTCTTTCCTTTCCCGGAACTCAATCTCAAAGAACCCTTCCGGGATGTCCACGTTGGGCGTGCCGTATTCGCCCATCGTCCCCAATTTCACCAGGTGCGCCTGGGGTCGGACGTCGCGCATGGCGAATAACAGGTTAAAGGTCGTGGTGAGGTTGTTGGTCTGCACAAAGACGGCGTGCTGCACATCCACCATAGAGTAAGGAGCCGAAGGACATTCGCCCAGGTGCGCGATGGCCTCAGGCTGGAACTCGCGGAAGATGGTCTCCACCAGGCCGTAGTCGCGCAGGTCTCCCTCCCAGAAGCGGAGTTCGCGGCCCAAGCGTTCACGGAAGGCCCGCAGCCGCTCCGTCATGGGAGGAATAGGCGTTGCGCTCCACGACCCCATCTCGTCCACCCATTGGCGGCGGAAGAATATATCGGCTCCGGCTACTTCGTGGCCGCGAGCCGCGAGATATTGGGCGAGCGGCCAGCCCAGATAGCCGTCCATCCCGGCGATGAAAACGCGCATCAGTCAGTCTCCTTAAGGAGTTGTGGCATTATTTTTCCATCTCTCGTCGGCAAATTCCTGGCCTATGAGGAGCATCCCTTTCGCATCATACGGACCTACGGCAAAGGCGTCGCCGGTTTCTGCTATCCAGCGTTGCAGGCGCGCTTCCAGCATCGCCTCCACCTCAGAATATTCCTTGTTCCCGGCCAGGTTCTTCATCTCGTGGGGGTCACTCTCCCGGTCAAAGAGGAGCGGATCAACCTCGTGGTTGCGCCAGC
>JADYZS010000426.1 GCA_020853075.1 Anaerolineae bacterium
GACGACGACCGGTACAAAGAGAGCCCACTGGTAGAAAGGACGGCCCCGGACGACGCTGACGAGGCAGTAGGCCAAAAGCATCGCCACTGGCAACATGCCCAGGAAATTGAACAGCGCGTATGTGAGCGTGTTGTTGACGGCAATCCAGAAGTTTCTGTACTCAAACAGGGTGTTGAAGTTCTTTAGCCCCACCCACGGGCTGGCCGCGGGGTTAAGAAGCCTGTAATCCACCACAGCCATCCGGAAGGCCATCACAATGGGACGGTAAGCGAAGATAATGTACCAGATCGCCGTGGGCGCGAGGACTAACAACCCAAACCAGAACTGGGGCCTCTTCAGCGTCTTCCTCAGTTTGACCGAGAATTTGACTGTGGACGTGGCGGGAACGCCCCGCCGTATAGACGAGGTCGTCATGTCACGGCTCCTTTCTATTCCTGGGACTGATCGGGTAGGCACTGTGCCGATGATAGAAATCAACCACCTGCAAAATACGGCTGAGGTGCGCCGTGTTAGGTACGTTGTCACCAAATCCCAATACGAAGCGATCGCCGGGAGCAACGGCGTCAAACAGGTCTTCCAGAAACGCTTCAACTTGTTCGTCAGTATAGGTATCCGTCATCAGAATCGCGGGGATGCCACCCCACAGGGTTACCTGGCCGTCCCAAATTTCTCGTGCTCGCTGAACGCTGATGGAGGTCATAGGCTGCGGTGTGAGCGCCTCCACGACGTCCACGCCGGCCTCGCGCATGAGGGCCAAAAGCCCCGGCCCCATGTCACCGTCTCCATGCAGGGCTACGACCTTGCCGGCAGCGCGCAGCACAGGCACCGCCTGCTTATAAAATGGTAGAAAGTACTTGCGAAAAATGGGCGGTGGTGTCATCATCTGATCGTAGTTGCCGCCTACCTCAATCACCTGAGCCGGCGACTGCGCGGCTACCTGTACCATCTGCATGTGCACAGCGGTGGCGGCGGCTGCAACCTGTTCCAGGCGCGATAGATGATCGTGCAATTCAAAGTAGAATTGGTTGTAGCCAATGTAGTCAATCATCAACAGGTGCATGGGCACCCAACTGGTGAAGGGGAGGCTGAGGCCATCTTCGCCGATGCCGGTGAGATAAGTTGTGTACTCCTCGTAGTTCTCTACCACGCGCGTGTGTTCAAAGAGGTATTGCAGAGCATCGTAGTCCGCGGGGCTCTTGAAAGGGTATTCCACATTTGCCGGGGTCACGTCGGCAGGTTGCAACTCCTCCGAAAGGACAGAGCGACGACATAAAACCCCATAGGGCGTGATAATCTCATCAATCCGTTCCTTTCCTTCCCACCGCCTGTGAACCTCGGCGCCGCCGAAATACTCCAGGCGATAGAAGCCACGGATCCAGGCACCGAAGCCCAGCACACCGATACCCAGGTCGCGCTGGATATCCCACAAGGAGGCGTTTTGGTAGGGCGCAGGGAGAGTGCCGTACCCCTTATGGTAGTTGTACCACAAGTCCATGCGGGGGAGGAACGGGATATAGTCAGGCTGCTGGCCGCGCAGAGCTTTCAGGGCATTGCTGCGCACGCTCATGGTCTTTCTCCTCGTCTAAGACCGAATCAGGCGGCACTTTGGCGTTGTAAGCTAGGGAGGCGACAGTTGGGCTGTTTCAGAACGTCAGGATCGACCAACGAGAGGGGCAGTTCACCTCGCAGCACCCGCACCACATCCCGGGCGCAGGTTTCCTGCAACTCAACGGTCGCGTCCTCTGAGTACCAGGCTACATGGGGCGTCAGGATCGCGTTCTCAAACCGTAGCAGAGGGTGGTCCTGCGGCAAGGGCGGGATACCCTCAACCACATCAAGTCCTACCCCCGCGATCCACTTCTCCTCTAACGCCTTCACTAAAGCCCTTATCTCCACAACGTCGCCACGGGCGGTGTTGATCAGGTAGGCTGTGGGCTTCATCAGGCGCAACTCTATTTCGCCGATGAGGTGTCTGGTTTCCGGTGTAAGGGGGGTATGGATAGACATGAAGTCCGCTTCCTTCAGCAACTCCGCGAGCGGCACAAGGGTGACACCCAACCCACTTGCTACGTCGGCAGATACGTAGGGGTCATAGGCCAACAGGCGCAGGCCGAAGCCGCCGGCTTTTTGCGCCACCCGGCGCGCCACGCGTCCGAGACCCAGCAATCCCAGGGTACGTCCTCGCAGACGGTAGCCGGTCTTCGCCATACTGGTCTGCCAGGTTCCTGAGTGAACAGCCTGATTGAGAAGAGGGATCTTCCGGGTACAGGCCAGAAGGAGGGCCATCGCCAGGTCGGATACCTCGTCCACGCAGTAGGTAGGGTTGTTGCTCACCAGGATACCGAGGTCGGTGGCGGCGCGGACGTCAATGTTGTCCAGGCCGATGCCATGACGGACAACCACCTTGCACTGCGCCAGGCTCTCCAGAATCCTGCGGCTGATGTAGTTGTGCAGGACCACCATGAGCGCATCGGCCTCGCGAGCGACCTGGATGACCTCCTCCTCGGACTCGCAAGGCGAAAAGACAAACTCAATACCCGCCTCGCCCAAAATGCGCTCCTCGGGGTCCAGTGGCGCAAAAGGCGGGTCAACCCAGATGGCTTTCGGTGTCATCTGCTTTATCCCATGACGATGGTGGGGGACGTTCCTGATCACGAGCCTGTGACCAAGAACGTCCCGCGGGTATATAGGGGGATGGAGAAGACGGAGACTAGGAAGTCTTGGTCTTCTTGTCCTCGTCCCAGCGTTTGAGCATCTCTTCCAGCTGCTTCTGCGCGTCCTTAAGGGCCTCGTCGGTTTTCTGACCGCCACCGCGGACATTGTCTATCGCGGCGCTCACAATACCTTCCATTTCACCAGGGTTGCCATAGTCGCTGCCATAATAGACGGTATCCAGCTGGGCCGGAGCAACCCGGCGGATGGCCTCTCCGACATAATCGCCAGTGTAGAAGAGTGTAGGATCTTCGGCCACCTTTGGCGCGCCGGGGATCATGCCGCCGTAGATCCTGGCGTACTCCAGTTGACCATCGTAGGTGGCGACGTATTTCAGAAATTCAATGCCTACTTCTTTCTGCTTAGCCTGCGTGGGCACTACGAAGCCCCAACCTCCCTCGCCGACGAAGAGAGGTTTCTTGCCCTTCACCGCCGTCGGGTAGATGCACGACTCGGAGTAGATGCCATTGTTACGGTGGAGTCCAGGCAAGACGACGTTGCCGTTCCCCAGGGCGATCTTCCCGGCGGCCAGCAGGTTGTCGTAGGACGTGTCAAACTGAGTCTCGATCTTGAGGTCAAAGACAGGCCTCACCACCTGGAGATTCATGGCCTCCCGGGCTTCGGCACTATCCAGGAAGAACTTCCGTTGGTTGGGGTCCCACCAGTCCCGCCCCAGGGTGCGCATGATGCCATACAAGTGGCGGTTATCCCAGCCTCTGCTGCTCAGGCCCCATCGGGTCACAGTCCCGTCCTTGTCGGTTACCTGCAGTTTCGCGGCCAGATTCCACATGTCTTCAAAGCTTGCCCAACCAGAGAGTTTTTGGTTGGGTGGCCACATCTGCTGCACGTCTGCTGGTGCTGCTTTAAGGAAGTCCCAACGGATATTAGTCACAGCACTCACAGCATTGCCTTCCACCGGAATGCCCCAGTTCTTGCCGAAGTATTGGTAGGCCTGATAACCAACCGGCGAGAACCAGTCCTCCGGCTTGAACTTGAGCGTGCCAAAGACGAGATCGTCTATCGCAACGATGGCGTTCTGTAGAATCAACGGCGCTATCTGCTTGCCCATGATACAGACAACGTCCGGCACCAGGCCCGCGGCCATGGCCGTGATGATCTGGTTTTCAATGGGCCAGGTTACTGGCGTGACGGTGGCTGTGGCCCCGGTCAGTCCCTCAAACTTCTTCGTTAACCGGTTGTAGGCATCTACGTGCGGGTCATATTTCAACCCCCACAAGTCGTATTTCTTGCCTGATAGTTTCGCCGGAGCCCACTGCGGGCCGGGCCTCTTTTCTACCACTGGTGTGGCAGTGACAACCTTCTCAACGGCGACCGTCTCCTTGACGACTTTTTCCACGGCGACCGTCTCTTTGACGACGACTGTTTCCTTGATGATCTGCGCCGTTGGGGTCGCGCACGCAGCCAGGAGCCCGGCTCCGACAGTGCCTGCGGCGACCGTCAGGAAACGCCGTCTGGACAATTTTGTGACGCTCATTTGGTCCCTCCTCAACTGGAACTCATGGGTCCCTCCACCGCTTAGTCGCGCGTCAGAGGGACGGGCCGGATGATCGCACCGCCTGATGGCTTCTACTCCTTGCGTTTGATGAACCACCTCCCTTCATGCTGTGAGAGGTTCGGACACTGCATGGGTAGAACGGATGAAAGCCGATCAACGCACCCCAGTATGTTAGTACCAGGTGCTCAGACCTTTAGAGACAGCGATGAGATGTGTGGGACCTAAAGTGTGAAGTAATGGAGAGGTGCACTTTGGGTTTAGTCTGGAATCCCCGTCCACAAGGGGCGTGGCAGCCACGGCCAGATGTAGCCCTAAGAACAACGGCTTGCAGCAGGATGCTAATATCTGTATAATAATACCATCTAAATCGGTGTTAATTTCTGCCAAGACTGTGCCATTATTGTGCCAGCATCGCGCGGGATGGGTATGGTGCTGACGAAAGAAGCATTCACCGAGCAGGTCAAGGATGCGTTGCTGCATCTTTATGATGTGGCCTACCTGCCGCGTCTGGAGTTGGCGCGCTTTCTGACCGACGAAGGAGACCTCAGTTGGGATGAACGCGCTCAGGCTCTCCGCCGCCGCCTCATCCAGGCCATAGATCGCCTTGACCCCGGCCCCTCTTTACCTTTCATAGCACGCGAACGTCGCTCCTTCACCATCCTGTCCGCCCGTTATGCCCGGTCTATGACAAGCCAGGAAGTGATGGACGAACTCGCCATCAGCGAACGCCAGTACTGGCGCGAACACAGGAAGGCTATAGAGGCTCTCGTGGATTTGCTCTGGCAAGATCACAGCCACGAGATACAGCATCGCGCCGTAGCCATCCCTCCCAATGGAGAGCGAGATGCTATGGCCCGCGAAGAGGCCGGTCTCATGGCCTCCCACAGTACTCCTGAAGAAGTGAATGGAGGGGAGATCATTCGCCAGGTCGCCTGGGCTTTGCGAAAGGTCATGGCATCAAGAGACATCCGGCTTCAGTTGGATATCTCAGACCCGCCACCGTTGGTCTTCGCCGACCGGATTATTGTGCGACAGA